>CAINGG010000414.1 GCA_903848435.1 uncultured Actinomycetes bacterium
TCGGCCTTGGCACGCAGCGCCTTGAACTCCGGACCACCGGCCTCCTGGTCGGCCATGAAGCGAGCCGCGAAGGAGCCGTTCTGCACGTAGGCGAGGACCGCCTTCATGTTTTCCTTGACGCGCTCATCGATGACGCGCGGGCCCGAGACGTAGTCGCCGTATTCGGCCGTGTCCGACACACTCCAGCGCTGCTTGGCGATGCCGCCCTCGTACATCAGGTCGACGATGAGCTTGAGCTCGTGCAGGCACTCGAAGTAGGCAACCTCGGGCTGGTAGCCCGCCTCGACGAGGGTCTCGAAGCCGTACATGATCAGCTGCGAAGCGCCGCCGCAGAGCACGGCCTGCTCGCCGAAGAGGTCGGTCTCGGTCTCCTCGGTGAAGGTGGTCTTGATGCCGCCGGCGCGCAGTGCGCCGATCGCCTTGGCGTAGGACAGGGCCAGCGGCCATGCCTGGCCGGTGTAGTCCTGCTCGACCGCGACGATGGCGGGCACGCCGCGGCCCGCGACGTATTCACGGCGCACGAGGTGACCGGGGCCCTTGGGGGCGACCATGCACACGTCGACCGTGGCCGGCGGGTTGACGTAGCCGAACCGGATGTTGAAGCCGTGCGCGAAGAAGAGCGCGTCGCCCTCCTGGAGGTTGGGCGCGATGGACTCGGCATAGAGCTTCTTCTGCACGGGGTCGGGGACCGTCATCATGATGAGGTCGGCTTCCGCCGCCGCCGTCGCCGGGTCCACCACGCGCAGGCCCTCTTCCTCGGCCTTGGCGCGGCTCTTGGAGGTGGGCGAGAGGCCGACGCGCACGTCGACGCCGCTGTCTCGCAGGCTCAGCGAGTGCGCATGGCCCTGGCTGCCATAGCCCATGACGGCGACCACGCGGTTTTGGATGATCGACAGGTCGGCGTCGGCGTCATAGAACAACTCGGCGGCCACGGTGAACTCCTTCAGTTACGGGGACGGGAAGAGACTAGCGAGGGACTAGGCGGGGCGATCGATGGGCCGCAGCGCCCGATCGCTGATGGAACGGCCACCGCGGCTGAGCGCGACGACACCGGACTTGACGAGCTCCTTGATGCCGTAGGGCTCGAGCAAGCGGAGCAACGCCTCCAGCTTGTCGTCGTTGCCGGTCGCTTCGATCGTGACGGCATCGAGGGCGACATCGACCACCTTGGCGCGGAACAACTGGACGATCTCGAGGATGCTCGATCGCGATGCGGCGTCAGCCTTGACCTTGATGAGGACGATGGCGCGCTGGACCGACGCCTCCTCCTCGAGCTGGACGATCTTGAGCACGTTGATGAGCTTGTTGAGCTGCTTGGTGACCTGCTCGAGAGCAAGGCCCTCCACCTCGACAACGATCGTCATGCGTGAGACGTCGGGCACCTCGGTCGGACCGACGGCGAGCGACTCGATATTGAAGCCGCGCCGGGAGAACAGGCTCGCGACTCGGGCGAGGACGCCGGGCTTGTCCTCCACGAGGACGGACAGGGTGTGTCGGCTCATGTCACTCCTCCGAATCCCACGAGGGCGCCATCTCGCGCGCCACGAGGATGTCGTCATTGCTGGTGCCGGCTGCGACCATCGGCCACACCATCGCGTCGCGGTGCACGACGAAGTCGATGACCACCGGGGCGTCGTTGAGGCCCATGGCCTTCTCGATCACGGAGTCGACATCCTCGGGGCGCTCGCAGCGCAGGCCGTGGCAGCCGTAGGCGTCGGCGAGCTTCACGAAGTCGGGCAGGCGGTGCGAGTGCAGGTCGGTCTCGGAGTAGCGCTCGTTGTAGAAGAGCGTCTGCCACTGCCGGACCATGCCCAGGCTGGAGTTGTTGATGAGGGCGACCTTGATGGGCACCTCGTTGATGGCGCAGGTGACGAGTTCCTGGTTGGTCATCTGGAAGCAGCCATCGCCATCGATCGCCCACACGGTGGTGCCGGGCAGGCCGACCTTGGCGCCCATGGCTGCCGGCACGGCGTAGCCCATCGTGCCGAGGCCGCCGGAGTTGAGCCAGGTGCGGGGCTTTTCGTACTTGACGATCTGCGCACCCCACATCTGGTGCTGCCCCACGCCCGCCGCGTAGACGCTGTCGGGACCGCTGATCGCGCCGAGGCGCTCGATGACGTATTGCGGCGACAGGCTGCCATCCGTCGGCAGGTCGTAGCCGAGCGGGTAGGTCTCGCGCCAGCGGTTGAGGATGGCCCACCACGCGTCGTAGTCACCGCGCTTGCCCGCAGCCATCTCCTCGCCGAGGGCAGATGTCAGTTCGGTCATGACCTCGCCCACGTCGCCGACGATCGGGACGTCGGCGAAGCGGTTCTTGGAGATCTCGGCCGGGTCGATGTCGGCGTGGATGATCGTGGCGTCGGGCGCGAACGTCGAGAGCTTGCCGGTGACGCGATCGTCGAAGCGCGCACCCAGGGCGATGATGAGGTCGGCCTTCTGCAGGGAGCCGACCGCGGCGACGCTGCCGTGCATGCCCGGCATGCCCAGGTGCTGCGGGTGGCTGTCAGGGAAGGCGCCGCGGGCCATCAGAGTGGTGATGACCGGCAGGCCGGTGAGCTCGGCCAGCGCCTTCAACTGCGGGCCGGCGTTCGCACGGATCACGCCTCCGCCGACGTAGAGCACGGGGCGCTTGGACTCCATGATGAGCCGGGCCGCCTCGCGGATCTGCTTGGAATGCGGCTTGGTCACGGGGTGGTAGCCGGCGAGGTTGATCTCCTCCGGCCACTCGAACGTCGTCATCGCCTGCAGCGCGTCCTTTGACACGTCGACGAGCACGGGGCCGGGGCGACCGGTCGACGCGAGGTGGAAGGCCTCGGCGATAGCGCGCGGGATCTCGGCCGGATCGGTGACGAGGTAGTTGTGCTTGGTGATCGGCATCGTGATGCCGCGGATGTCGGCTTCCTGGAACGCATCGGTGCCGATCGCCGAGCTGGGCACCTGGCCGGTGATCGCGACCATCGGCACGGAGTCCATGTGCGCGTCGGCGATCGGGGTGACGAGGTTGGTCGCACCCGGGCCGCTCGTGGCCATGCAGACGCCGACCCGGCCGGTGGCCGCCGCGTAGCCCTCGGCGGCGTGGCCGGCCGCCTGCTCGTGGCGCACGAGGATGTGGCGGACCTTGGCGGAGTCCATGAGGGGGTCGTAGGCGGGCAGGATGGCCCCGCCGGGAATGCCGAAGACGACATCGACACCGGCGTACTCCATGGACCGGATCAGGCTCTGGGCCCCGGTGATCCGCTCGTCGGTGGTGCTCATCTGTCCCTCATTTCACTTCCGCTGCGGGGACCATGGTGGCGCATGGCCCCTCAGAACACGAAACCCCCCGGCCCGGGTGGGCTCGGAGGGTGCGCGGGGTCGCCGTGGGCGACAGGTGGCGGTTACCCCGCGCGCCTGCCTACGACAATGACGACCTGCTGCATGGCATGAGGGTAGCGGACGGCCGGGCCCGGGGTCGAGTCCCCCATGGCACCCCTCCCGGAGGGGAGCCCGGGACCTTGGCAGGATTCCCGCATGGATGCCACCACCCTGGTCAGCGTCGACGATTTGCGTGCGGTGATCGGTGATCCCCGGGTCGTCATCCTCGACGCCCGGTTCTCCCTCGACGACGAGCAGTGGGGCCAGCGGGCGTACCTCGAAGGGCACATCCCGGGAGCCCTCTACGCCGATACGGCGACCCACCTCGCCGGCGAGATCGTCCCCGGCGTGACCGGGCGCCGACCTTTCCCCGAGCCTGACGCCTTCGCGCGCCAGCTCGGCGCGTGGGGCATCAGCGATGGCACGCAGGTCGTCGCCTACGACGGCGACGGCGGCCTGATGTCGGCCGCGCGCGTGTGGCTCATGCTGCGCTGGATGGGCCACGATCGAGTTGCGGTGCTCGATGGCGGCTGGCAGGCA
>CAINGG010000415.1 GCA_903848435.1 uncultured Actinomycetes bacterium
CATGTCGATCTCGTTGTCGAAGTGGCCGATGTTGCCCACGATCGCCTGGTGCTTCATCCGCGACATGTGATCGGCCGTGATGACGTCCTTGCATCCGGTCGCCGTGATGAAGATATCGGCGACGTCGACCACATCTTCCATGGTCGCGACCTGGTAGCCGTCCATGGCGGCCTGAAGTGCGCAGATGGGATCGACCTCCGTGACGATGACGCGGGCGCCCTGGCCGCGCAGCGAGTCGGCGCTGCCCTTGCCTACGTCGCCGTAACCGGCCACGACGGCCACCTTGCCGCCGATGAGCACGTCGGTCGCGCGATTGATGCCGTCGACGAGCGAGTGACGGCAGCCGTACTTGTTGTCGAACTTGGACTTGGTGACCGAGTCGTTGACGTTGATGGCCGGGAAGAGCAAGCGGCCTTCCTTGGACATCTCGTAGAGGCGGTGGACGCCCGTCGTCGTCTCCTCGGTGACGCCGCGGATGCCGGCCCCGATGCGGGTCCAGCGCTGGGCGTCCTCCGTGAGCGAGCGGCGCAGCACCTCGAGGATGACGGCGTACTCCTCGGAGTCGGTCGGGTCGGTGCTCGGCACCACTCCGGCCGCCTCGAACTCGGTGCCCTTGTGCACGAGCAGCGTCGCGTCGCCACCGTCGTCGAGGATCATGTTGGGGCCGGCACCATCGGGCCACAGAAGGACACGCTCGGTGCACCACCAGTACTCCTCGAGCGTCTCGCCCTTCCAGGCGTAGACGGGAATGCCCTGCGGGTTATCGGGCGTGCCGTTGGGGCCGACGACAACGGCGGCGGCGGCGTGATCTTGCGTCGAGAAGATGTTGCACGACGCCCAGCGCACCTCGGCGCCGAGCGCGACCAGCGTCTCGATCAGCACAGCCGTCTGGACGGTCATGTGGAGGGAACCGGTGATGCGGGCACCCTTGAGCGGCTGGGTCGGGCCGAACTCCGCGCGCATGGCCATGAGGCCAGGCATCTCGTGCTCGGCGAGGCGGATCTCGTCGCGGCCGAAATCAGCGAGCGAGAGATCGGCCACCTTGTAATCAGGGGTCGAAGACATAGGAATGCACCTCGGACTTTGCGTGAATGGATCCGGCGAACGTCACGAGGCTTCGATGGTTCCCGGTGGGTAGGGGCAAGAATACCCGGTCTTGGCCGACGTGCCCTTCCACAGGTCAGCGGGTGCCCCTGGACGCGGGCCCGGGGTCGTGGCACCCCTGTCCCATGCGCCACGCCCGCCCACGTCGCACCGCTGGCTCCCTGCTGGCCGATGCCCTCGACCTGGTCCATCCGCGTGAGTGCGCGGGGTGCGGCCGGCCGGGTGCGAGCCTCTGCGCAGCGTGCGCCAGGGCGCTGCGGCCGGGTGCCTTCGCGCACCGCCCGACGCCGTCTCCCCCGGGCCTGCCGCCGGTCTTCGCCGCGACGGCGTACGCCGCCGGGCAGGGCCCACAGATTCTCGCGGTAGCCGACGGCTGCCGCGCCCGTGCCGCGAAGACGCGTGACGCGGCCAATCGCGATCTGGTCCTGAGCAACTGGAGGTCGTGCCCGCGGGGGATCTCCGTCGAGTTCCTGGCCGTCGAGGGTGCCGGTCATGCCTGGATGGGCAGGCCGTCTACCTCGCCCCTGGCGGACGACTACATGGGTACGCCGTACATGAAGCTGGACGCGAGCC
>CAINGG010000416.1 GCA_903848435.1 uncultured Actinomycetes bacterium
CGCTACGGGGTGCGCCGGACTCCCTGGTGGGCCTACGCGCTGATCGGCCTCGTGGTCGTGGGCTTCGTCGCCGCCCTCGCCTACGTCGCCTACAACCTCGTCGCCCCCGGCGTGCAGCCCAAGCTCCTGGCCTGGAAGGTCGAGGGGCGTGATCGCGTCGACGTGACCTTCGAGGTACGCCGATCGGCCCAGGCCGACGTCTATTGCGTGATCAGGGCCCAGGACGAGACTCGCACCGACGTGGGCTACGCCATCGTGCCCCTGGCCCGCGGAACGACCTACGTGCAGGAGACCTATCCGCTGCGCACGATCGCACCCGCGTACGTCGTCGAGTTGCTGGGCTGCGAGGCAGGGCAGGCCCCCACGCGCATCCCCGAGCCCCAGTTCCCGCCGGGCGTGGTGCCTCCGGAGCAGCCCTGGACTGCCCCGTCCTGATCCCTGGCTTACCCTTCTGCGGTGACCAATGAGGTGACCTGGCTGACCCAGGAAGGCTACGACGCGCTCGCGCAGGAGTTGGCCGAGCGTTCTGGGCCGCGCCGCACCGAGATCACCAAGCGCATCGAGGCGGCCCGCGAAGAGGGTGACCTGAAGGAGAACGGCGGCTACCACGCGGCCAAGGAGGAACAGGGCAAGAACGAGGCCCGCATTCGCGTCCTCAAGCACATGCTCGAGAACGCCCAGGTGGGCACCCCCGATGCCCACGATGACGAGGTGGCCCACGGCCGCGTGGTCACGGTGCGCTTCGTCGACCTGGGCGATGAGGAGACCTTCCTCCTCGCATCGCGCGAGGAAGCCGTGCACGCCACGATCGAGGTCTACTCCCCCACGTCACCCCTCGGTCAGGCGGTGCTGGGCAAGCGGGTCGGCGAGACGACCAGCTATGCACTTGCCAACGGCAAGTCGATCGCCGTGGAGATCGTGACGGTCGCTCTCTACGAGCGCTAGCGGGCGGTCGTACTCCGGTATCGACGCACGGCGAGCGGCGCGAAGATCGCGATCAGCACCGCGCACGAAAGAAGCGTGTACGTGATCGGATTCTGCTGAGGCCAGGCGTCGCCGACGATCCCGGTGGGATTGCCGAAGAGCTCACGCGTGGAGAGCACCAGCGAGGAGATCGGGTTCCACTGAGCGATGGGCTGAAGCCACGACGGCATGGCCGTGATGGGCACAAAGGCATTGGACAGGAAGGTGAGCGGGAAGAGCCACACCAGGCCCGCCGTCTGCGCCGTCTCGGGGTTGGGCATGTAGAGGCCGATCCAGGATCCGATCCACGCCACCGTGTAGGCAAACAGCAGGAGAAGCAGGTAGGCGTAGATCGCGTTGAGGACGCCGTCGTTGATGCGCCATCCGATGAGCAGGCCGGTGATGCTCAAGACGAACAGGACAAGGATCTGCCGGGTCGCGTCGGCGAAGGTCCGCCCGATGAGCACCCCGCCCGATGCCATCGGCAGCGAGCGGAAGCGGTCGATGATGCCGCGCTTCATGTCCTCCGCCAGGCCCACGGTTGCCGCCGCCGAAGCGAACGCGACGGTCTGCCCGAAGATGCCCGGCATGAGGTACTGGCGGTAGATGCTGGCGTCGGGCGCGGTGGTCGGATCCGCTCCCGGGATCGGGATGGCACCGCCAAAGACGAACGCAAAGAGCAGCACGAAGATGACCGGCTGCACGATCGAGAAGAAGAGCAGCTCGGGCACTCGGATCGTTTGGATGAGATTGCGGCGGGCGACCACGAGGCCGTCATGCAGTCCCCAGCCGATGATCGGGCGTGGGCGCGTGGGCACGGCGCTGCTCATGCCTGCTCCTCCTCTGCGGTGTGGCCGGTCAGTGCCAGGAAGACGTCATCGAGAGTCGGCCGGCGCAGGGCCACGTCGGCAATGCCCACGTGCGCCGCATCGAGCGATCGCACGGCGTCCACCAGCGTGAGGGAGCCGCCCACCACAGGTGCCACGATTCGATGGTCGGGGCGATCGACCGTCACCTCGCCTGTTGCCACGGCGCGGAGGGCTCTTGCCGCCTCGTCCAGTTGCGCCGGGTCCTCCACCACCACCTCGAGCCGGTCACCGCCGACCTGGTCCTTGAGGGTGTCCGATGTTCCCTGGGCGATGACGCGGCCGTGATCGATGACGACGATCTCCTCCGCCAGTTGGTCGGCCTCGTCGAGGTACTGCGTGGTGAGCAGCACGGTCGTGCCGTCGGCCACGAGGTCCTTGATGACCTCCCACAGGCCGATCCGCGAGCGCGGGTCGAGTCCGGTCGTCGGCTCATCGAGGAAGAGCACGCGCGGCTTGGCGATGAGGCTGGCGGCAAGGTCGAGCCGACGGCGCATGCCGCCGGAATACGTGCGCAGTGACCGATCGGCGGCATCGATGAGGTCGAACCGCTCCAGCAGCTCCTGGCTGCGGGCCTTCACGTAGGCCGGTTCGAGGTGGTAGAGGTCGCCGAACATGCGAAGGTTCTCGCGGCCGGTGAGGTATTCGTCGACAGCGGCGTACTGACCGGTCAGGCCGATGACGCGACGCACGGCGTTGGGTCGCGTGACGACATTGAAGCCATCCACGGTCGCCGTACCCGCATCAGGCTTCAGCAATGTGGTGAGGATGCGCACCGCCGTGGTCTTGCCTGCGCCGTTGGGGCCGAGTAGTCCGTAGACCGTGCCCTCGGGCACGCGCAGATCAAGACCATCGAGTGCGACGACGTCGCCGTACTTCTTGACCAGTCCTTCGGCGACGATGATGTCCGACACAGGCGCAGACCCTACACGCGACTACTGCGCGGAAACGATGCGGTATCCGCGGTCACGCAGCATTGACAGCAGTTGCTCACGATGCTCCTGGCCCCGCGTCTCCAGGTCAATCGTGATTTCGACCTCGTCCACGGCCAGGCGCGGGTTGGTGCGCAGGTGGGAGACGTCGACGACATTCGCGTCCATGCTTGCGATCTCATTAAGGAGCCCCGCCAGCGATCCGGGTCGGTCGGGCATGTGCACCGTGAGCTGGGTGAAACGGCCCCCCGCGGTCAGCCCATGGCGAATCACGCGCATCATGACGAGCGGATCGACGTTGCCACCCGAGAGCACCGCCACGACCGTGGGATCGAAGGACGCCGGGTCGTCCATGATCGCGGCCACCGCGGCGGCACCGCCCGGCTCCACCACGAGCTTCGAGCGCTCGAGGAGCTTGAGCTGGGCGCGAGCCAGGGAGTCCTCGGACACGACGCGGATGTCATCGACGTACTTCTGGACGAGGGCGAAGGGGATGTCACCGGGACGCCCCACGGCGATGCCGTCGGCCATGGTGCGCATGCGCGCGAGGGGCACGGGGTGCCCGGCGAGAAGTGAAGGGGGGTACGCCGCGGCTCCCGCGGCCTGAGCACCGATGACGCGCACGTCAGGCCGCAGCGACTTGACCGCGAGCGCGACACCGGCCAGCAGGCCACCGCCACCGGTGCACACGACGACCGTCTTCACGTCGGGGCACTGCTGCAGGATGTCGAGGCCGAGCGTGCCCTGCCCGGCCACGATGTCGGCGTGATCGAAGGGCGAGATGAAGAGCGCGCCGGTCTGCTCGGCGAACTGGCGGGCCTCGGCGATGGCTTCGTCGAGGGTCGCACCGTGGAAGCGCACCTCCGCGCCGTAGTCCTGGGTGGCTATGACCTTGGGCATCGATGCCGAGCGCGGCATGAAGATGGTGGCGTGAATGCCGAGCATCCCCGCAGCCAGAGCCACTCCCTGCGCGTGATTGCCCGCTGATGCCGCGACCACGCCGACCGCGCGCTCGGCATCAGTGAGCTGCGACAGTCGGTTATAGGCACCGCGGATCTTGAAGGACCCCGCGCGCTGGAGGTTTTCGGTGGCCAGGAACGCCGGTCCACCCACGAGGTCCGACAACCA
>CAINGG010000417.1 GCA_903848435.1 uncultured Actinomycetes bacterium
GCTGTCTTCCGACCCGCAATCTATGCGTCCGGAGGAGCCACTCGCGTAGCTGTAGACATCCGGTGTGCCCCCGAAAAGAACGTTCTTTAACCCTATGTTCGTGCCTGACGGTTGACCGGGCTTGGCTTCCTGCGTGATGACAAGGCTGACGTCCACGCTCCATCGGCTCCCTGCGAAAGCGGCGGATGCCCCAGGTGTCAGGCGGCAGGATGCGGCGCGGTCCCACCCATTGGCAACGAAGACTGGCTCAGTGGTCTCGTTGGTCAGGGTGCCCCAGACTCCGGCATTGTCGACGTCCCCGGTCTTCAGGTGATCGCGCGCCGGTGGTCCCTGCGGACAGTCCGCAATCGCTGACGCCACCTCGCCGGATGCTGACGCGGATTCGACCGGGGCAGTGCTGGAGGACCCGCAGGCTGCAATGAGGGCTGTGACGGCGGCGAGCGCAGAGAAGGCAGCAGGGCGCATGACTGCCACTGTAATTGGCGCGCTCTCCCGATCCCCCGATCGCGTGAGTTGCCCGAATGCTGGGTTCACGTGCTCGGCGGGACTAGGTTGCGGGCGTGAGCTCGCCCCCTGGTGCGACAGCCGGACGACTGGTCCGGTTCGGTGGACTCGGCGTTGCGGCGCTGATCCTGTCCGGCTACGGGCTCGACACCCTCCTCTACCAGCCGCAGACCACGCCCGAGGAGTGGTGCGCGCAGCGACCGTGCGTCGAGGTCGGGGGTGTCGTCCTTGCCGAGCCGTGGAGCAGCGCGCTGGTCTTCGCCCTGGCACTGCTGTGGATCGGTGTCGGCATCTACTTCCTCGCATCGCGCCGAGGCCAGCGCTCCCGCGTGTGGTTCGGCATCTCGCTCGTGCTCGGTGGCCTCGCGGCGGGATCGGCGGGGATCAGCTACCAGGCCTTCAGTTACGAGCTCAAGTGTGCGGGCCGCGAGTACTGCGTGCTCACGAACGGCTACGAGATCGCCTACAGCCTGCTGCAGGTAGCGAGCATGAGCGCCATGGTGGTCGCGGTGGCGTTTGCCCTTGCGTCGGCGCGAGCACGCCGAGGGATCATGATCTACGCGGTCCTGAACGTTGTGGTCTACGTGCTGGTGACCATGCTCGGGATTGTGCTGCCGAGTGCCTTCCTGCTGTCCTTTGAATTGCTCCTCGTCTTCGCGATCCCCGCCCTCGTCATTGCGGCGGTCCTCGCCGTGCGCCGACGATCCGAGTCGTTGGCCCGACGAGTCCTGTGGGTGCTCGTGCTGCTGGTGCTCGTCCAGGTGGCCTATCTCGTCTACTTCTCCCTGGGCGTCAGCGAGTCGTTGTGGGCCTCGGGCGTCTACTTCTCGGCCAACGACGTGCTCCACGTGGGCATGCTCGCCTGGCTAGCCGTGACGGGATTGGCCCTCGGCCCCACCCTGAGGGACTCCACCTCACGCGAGTGAGCAGGTGTGCCATCAGTGCATGAGGGGCTGGGCGGCACAGCTGCACACTCGGCGAGGAGGAGGGGGCCATTTGACGGTCGGTCGGTGGTATGTAATATTCCACTGACCTGACCCGAGGAGCTCCTATGACCAACGCCCCCTGGCGCGGCATCCTGACCGCCACCGCCCTGCCCTTCGACGCCAGCGGCGCCGTCGACTTCGGTCGCTACGCCGAGCACGTCACGTGGCTCATCCGCAACGGCAGCGATGGTGTCGTGTGCAACGGCTCCCTCGGGGAGTACCAGACGCTGACACAGGAGGAGCGCGCCCAGGTCGTCGAGACCGCGGTATCGGCAGCGAAGGCCGCGGGCGGTGTCGTCGTCCCCGGTGTCGCGGCGTACGGCGCGCAGGAGTCGCGCCGCTGGACCGAGCAGGCGGGCGAGGCCGGTGCTGTCGCCGTCATGTTGCTGCCACCCAATGCCTACCGCGCCGACGAGCGCATCGTCATCGAGCACTACCGCGAGGTCGCCAAGGCGGGACTGCCCATCGTCGCCTACAACAATCCCTACGACACCAAGGTCGACCTCACGCCGTCGCTGCTTGGCAAGCTCTACGCCGAGGGCCTCATCGTCGCAGTGAAGGAGTTCAGCGGAGACGCCCGTCGCGCCTACGAGATCGCCGAGGAAGCCCCGGGCCTCGACCTCATCATCGGCTCCGACGACGTGGTGCTCGAGCTTGCCATCGGTGGTGCCGTGGGCTGGATCGCCGGCTACACCAACGCCCTGCCGGTCTCGTGCCGCGAGCTCTACGACGCGGCGATGGCCCACGACCTGTCCAAGGCACTCCCGCTCTACAAGACCCTGCATCCGCTGCTGCGCTGGGA
>CAINGG010000418.1 GCA_903848435.1 uncultured Actinomycetes bacterium
GGCGGCCTGCTGCTCGATCTCTACGGCTTCGACTACGCCTTCGCCTTCGGTGCCGCCATCTCCGCCATCGCGCTGGCCTTCGTGCTCGTCATGCCCGAGACACTGCGCAAGAGCGCTCAGGCGTAAGCGGGGGCGATGCGCTGCCACGGGCGTGCAGCCTCGAGGGCTGCCGCCACTCCCAGCAGCAGCGACTCACCACCGCGGCGAGTGACGATCTGCACCGAAACCGGCGTGCCGGAGTCCGGGTGGACCCCCATCGGCACGACGATCGCCGGCATCTGAGCGACGTTCCAGGGTGCGGCATAGGGCGCGTAGCGGATATTGGCCAGCATCGTCGTCGCCCAACCCCCGTCGTGCCAGCGGCGCGACTCGATCGGCGGACGCGCCAGCGCGGGGGTGATGAGTACGTCGTACTCCGCAAAGAACGCGTTGGCGTGGTCGATCCATGAGTCGCGGAAGCGCTGACTCATCAAGGGCGTCCTGCGGACCCAGCGACCCAGGCGTGCATGACGCCGCACGCGCGGCTCGAGAGATGACGGGTCCGCGACGGCATCGGCGTCGGCTGCGGTGCCCGCGAACCAGCGGACGAGTCCGGCGATGGCCGCCGCGTTGCCCGCGGAGTCCGTCACCGACACGGGCTCGGCGCGCCGCACGTCGTGCCCCGCCGCGCGCAGGATTGCCGCGGCTGATTCGGCGGCGGAGGCAAACGACTGGTCGAGCGTGACGCCGGCAACCGGCGGTCGGAACGACAGGGCAACACGCAGGCGCTGATCCGGTGGGGTGACGACCGCCAGCGACGGGTCCGCCGCCATCACCGACAGCAGGAGCGCCGCGTCGTCGACGGTGGTGGCGAGGGCGCCGTTCTCCGACAGGGCGTACCAGTCCGTCTCGCCGAGCTCAGCCGGCACGACGCCCAGGCCGGGCTTGATGCCCACGAGTCCGGTGCACGCGGCGGGTATGCGCACGCTGCCCATGCCGTCATTGCCGTGGGCCACCGGCACCATGCCCGACGCGACCGCCGCGGCGGAACCGCCGCTGGAGCCGCCGGGCGTTCGGCCGAGATCCCACGGATTGCGCGTGACGCCATAGACGGAGTCGGTCGCACCGTAGACGCACAGCTCGGGCACGCGGGTGAGACCGACTACCACTCCCCCGGCCGCACGGATGCGCGCGACGATCGTGTGGTCGGCTGGCTGGGGTGCGGCATCGGTGGCAGCAGATCCCACGCGCATGGGCTCCCCCGCCACCGACACGTTGTCCTTGATGGCCACGGGCACACCGGCGAGCGGCAGGTCGCCGCGATCGGCTCGCGCGTCGACCGCAGCCGCCTCCGCGAGTGCCCGCTCGCCGCGCACGACCTGGAAGGCTTCGATGTCATCGTCGCGGTCGGCGATGCGCTCGAGCGACGCCGCGACCTCGTCGACGGCAGTACGCCGGCCCGCGCGCACGTCGGCCGCGATGGTGGTCGCCGTGTCGGCGACCCGGGACGTGGTCATCCGAGGGCGGCCTTGAGGTCCGCCACGAGGTCATCGACTGTCTCGATGCCGACCGACAGGCGCACCAGGTCGGCGGGCACCTCGAGCGGGCTGCCCGCGGCCGACGCGTGCGTCATGCGACCCGGGTGCTCGATGAGCGACTCGAC
>CAINGG010000419.1 GCA_903848435.1 uncultured Actinomycetes bacterium
AGGTCATCCGGCTCGTGCGACGCGCGCCGAGTGCCCCCGACGAAGTGCGCTGGGATCCGGCCGCCGGCATCGTCGACCTCGCCGGCCTTCAGGGCATCGACGCCGTCGTGCACCTGGCCGGCGCGGGCGTCGGCGACAAGCGCTGGACCGAGGCCTACAAGAAGGAGATTCTCGACTCGCGCGTGCAGGGCACCACCACCATCGCCCAGGCGATGGCCTCGCTCGACCCACGCCCGAGCGTCCTGGTCTGCGGCTCGGCGATCGGCTACTACGGCGACACCGGCGACCGCGAGGTCACCGAGAAGTCTCCTCAGGGAGCTGGATTCCTCGCCGATGTCGTGGCCGCCTGGGAGGCGTCGGCCCAGCCCGCGGTCGATGCGGGCATCCGCGTGCCCTTGGCGCGCACCGGGCTGGTCGTCAGCTCCAAGGGTGGCGCCTGGAAGCGCCTGCTGCCCATCTTCAAGCTCGGTGTCGGCGGCAAGGTGGGCTCAGGCAAGCAGTACTGGTCGTTCATCTCCCTGCGCGACGAGGTCGCGGCTCTCATCGCACTGCTCGAGGACGAGCGCTACCGCGGGCCCGTCAACCTCACCGCACCCCACCCGGTCACCAACTCCGAGGTGACCGCCGCGATGGGTCGCGTCCTGGGCCGGCCCACCGTGCTGCCCGTGCCGGCGTTCGCGATCAAGGCCGCACTCGGCGAGTTCTCGCAGGATGTGCTGGGCAGCCAGCGCGTGCTGCCCCAGGTACTCGAGGGTGATGGATTCAGCTGGAGCGATCCGACGATCGATCAGGCGATACAGCAGGCGGTGTCTGGGGCGTAGCCGCCGCCGGGCACACCAGCGGCGCCTGCGGACTGCGCGCCGCGCCGATGACAAGCACTCCCGCGATCGCGACCCCGACAAGGGCAGCGGTCACGCGCCATGACGGCCGTCGAGATGGGCGCCCCGCCGACGCAGCGTGACGGGCGCGAGACACCTTCGCCGAGGGCGTGGCCTGGGACAGGGGGGCTGACGAGGACGGCCGAGCCGTCTCGCCGGGCCAGGCCGCGGGCTCGGGACAGGTGCCTGCGCGACGCTGCGCCGGCGGGGACGAAGGTGGGGCCAGGCGGCGCCGGGCCAGGTCGAGGACAGCCGCGACGCGCGCCATCGACGGTCGCGCATCGGGATCGGGATCGCTGCCGATCACCAGCAGGTGTGCCAGGTCGCCGCCCACGGAGCGCGATGGCAGGAGTTCGCGCAGGAGGGTCACGAAGTCGTGCACGTCGCCGGCGGGCGTGCCGGTCGCCGTGCCGGGAGCGATCGCACCGCTGCCGTCGGGACGCACCCACATGCGCTCGATGCCGACCGCTCCGTGAACGCAGTCGGCGTCATGCAGTTGGGCCAGCCCGGCGGCCACGGATGCCGTCGCCCGGATGGCTTGGTCAGCGGCGATGTGCAGCACCTCGGACGCGAGGGGTCGTGACTCAGCGGGCACCACCCAGGTGACGGTGAGGTCGCCATCAGCTTCGTCGACCGACGTGATCTCGGCCAGGCCCGGGTGCCGCACGAGAGTGCATCGCGCGAGTGCGCGCCGGTGGCCATCGCGTGGCGGGTCGACCGGCACGGAGTAGGTGGTGGGGATGACAAGGGGCGCATCGGCGAAGGACATGGCGGCATGCTGCCCCGATTCACGCGAGCGCGTCGTCGGCTATCCACAGGGGCGGGCATCAAAACCTCAGTCAGGTGAATCGGGGCGGGTCTATTCGACCGAGAAGTGCCAAGTAGACCCGTTTCAGATCACCTGAGCGGACAGGGCGCGAGCGCGTCGTCGGCTATCCACAGGGGCGGGTACGGTGACGAGATGGGCGTCGTGGTGGTGGGTGCAGGCATGGCCGGGCTGGCCGCCGCCCGCCATCTGAGCAACGCCGGTGTCGAGGCCACGGTGCTGGAGGCCGCGCCACGCGTCGGCGGTCGCGTGCAGACCGATGTCGTCGACGGCTTCCTGCTCGATCGCGGATTCCAGCTCTACAACCCCGCCTACCCCGAGGGGCGCCGCGTCCTGGACCTCGACGCACTCGACCTGCAGCCCTTCGTCGCGGGCGCCCAGGTCGTCCTCGCCGGCCGCGGCGGGAGGCGGGTGGCCCGCGTGGGCGATCCGCGTCGCGAGCCGCGATGGGCATGGGGCTCGGCGACCGCCCCGCTCGGCACTCCCCTGTCGACGGCGCGATTCGTCGGTTACGCGGCATCACGGGCCGTGCGCAGCCCCGCCGCCCTACGCCGCGAGCCCGACATCACCGCCTACGAGGCCCTGCGCCGCGCCGGGGCTGATCGCTCGCTCATCGAGCGCCTGCTGCGGCCCTTCCTCTCCGGCGTCTTCCTCGAGCACGAGCTCACGACCTCGCGGCGCTTCCTCGACCTCGTGCTGCGGTCCTTCGTGCGCGGCACCCCCTCCCTGCCCGCCCACGGCATGAAATCCATCCCCGAGCAGTTGGCCTCCGGGCTCGACGTGCGGCTCGGCACACCCGTGGCCTCTGTCGCCGACGACCACGTCATCACCGAGGGCGGCGAACGCATCGAGGCCCGCGCCGTCGTCATCGCCACCGATCCGGTCAGCGCCGCACGGCTCATCCCGCGCCTGCGCATCCCGGCACCCCGCTCGGTCACGACGTGGTACTACCGGCCCGCCTGCGCCGGAAGCGAGCTCGCCAACGGCGAGGGCGTGCTCGTGCTCGACGGCGCTCGCCGCGGCCCGCTGGTCAACACCGTGGTGCTCACCAACGCGGTACCGACGTACGCACCCCCCGGGCAGGTCCTGGTGTCGGCGTCCGCACTGGGGGTGCGCACCACCTCAGACAACGAGCGTGCCGTGCGCTCGCACCTGGCGTGGATGTACGGCGTGCCGACGGCAAGTTGGGAACTCGTGGCGACCTATCCGATCCCCTACGCGCTGCCCGCGATGTCGGTGCCCCTCGAACTCCGCCGGTCGGTGCATGCGCCGGGTGGCGTCTACGTCGCCGGTGACCATCGCGACACCGCGTCCATCCAAGGGGCACTCGTGAGCGGACGCCGCGCGGCGACCGCGGTGATGGCTGACCTCGGGGTGCAGAAGCGAAGGGATGATGCATGACGACACGACGAATCCTCGCGACGAGCGGCGGCTTCCTTGCCACCGATCGCTGGGGCGTGCTCCAGCCGGGCAATCTGGTCCGGGAGGCGCTGCGGCTGACGGGCGTCGATCGCCCACGCGTCTGCCTGGTGATGACCGCGAGCGGAGATGACGCGTCGTACCTCGCGCGGTCCTACGCCGCCCTGGGCGCGCTCGGCTGCGATGTCGATCACCTGGCGCTTTTCACCATGCCCAACCGCGATCCGGAGGAGGTGCTCGCGCGCAGCGACCTGGTCTGGGTCGGCGGCGGGAGCGTCGCCAACCTGCTCGCGCTGTGGCGCCTGCATGGCGTCGACACGGCCATGCGCGCCGCGTGGGAGCGCGGCACGATCCTCGCGGGCGTCAGCGCGGGCTCCATCTGCTGGCACGTGGGAGGCCCCACCGACTCCTTCGGCCCGACCCTGCAACTGGTGACCAACGGCCTCGGTTTGCTGCCGTACGGCAACGGCGTGCACTACGACAGCGAGGCGCAGCGCCGCCCGCTCCTGCACCGCGTGGTCGGTGAGGGCCTGCTCCCGACGTCGTACGCGACGGATGATCGCATCGGCATCCTCTACGAGGACGAGGAGCCGGTGCGGGTCATTGCCGACCTCGACGCCGACCCCGTGGACGGTCCGGCCGCCTACCGGATCGAGCGCGCGGGCGGCCAGGTGGTGGAAACGAGGCTGCCGGTCGGGCCGATGTCGCTATAGACCTTGTGGCCAGCACCTCGACATTGGCACCATGCCGCCATGAGAACCCGACTCATCCCCCTGGCCGCGGCAGCGGCACTGGCCCTGACCGCGTGCGGCGGTGGCGGCGGATCCGGCTCCGGCCAGGCCCAGGACTTCTGCAATCAGCTCGCCGCGGGCACCGACCCCTTCGAGATCTTCCAGTCGATGCGCGACGACTACCCGAATCAGCCTGAGTGGGCGGCCGCGGCCAAGGAGTGGGCGAAGTCGACCTGCCCCGACCAACTGGCCAACAACGAGGTACTGCGCAACATCATCTCCAACACCGGCGGCGACCCCGACTCCTGATCATCGGCTCACTCGACGCTGAACTTCGGCAGGTGATCGCCCAGCCACTTGGGCAGCCACCAGTTGGCCCGGCCGAGCATCGACATCACGCTGGGCACGAGGATCAGTCGCACGATGAAGGCATCGATGATGACGGCGGAGGCGAGGGCGACACCGAACAGCTTGATGGTGTCATTGGGCACCGGCACGAAGGCCAGGAACACCGAGCTCATGATGAGAGCCGCCGCCACGACAACGCGGCCGGACCCCGCAAGTCCGTGCCGCACCGCTTCGCGATTGTCGCCGCTAGCGTGCCAACCCTCCTGCATGCGCGATACAAGGAATACCTCGTAGTCCATGGACAGCCCGAAGAGGATCGCGAAGACCATGATCGGCAGGAACGGCAGGATCGGCCCGGTGGTCGTGACGCCCAGGAGGCTGGCTCCCACCCCCCACTGGAAGACGGCGACCGTGACGCCGAGCGCGGCGGCGAAGCTGAGAAGGCTGGTGACGGCAGCAGTGAGCGGAATGACGAAGGACCGGAAGAGCAGGAAGAGCGCGAGGAAACCCAGGCCGATCACCACGAGCAAGAAGAGCGGGAGCACGCTGATGAGCACATTGGTGAAGTCCTGCGTGACCGCCTGGACTCCCCCGACGTAGATGGTTGCGCCACTGGGCGCGATTGCCTGGGCGGTCTGGCCGCGCAGTCGCTGGAGCAACTGGGCGGTCGCCGGATCATCCGGTGCCGTCGTGGGCTGCACGAGCACGCTCGTGACGATGCCGCTCTGACTGAAGGGACTGTCCTTGCCGCCGATGGTCGCGCTTTCGTAGAGGGGCAGCATGTCCTTGTTGGGCAGGGTTGATGCGACGCCCTCGGTGGCCGAGAGCTGCTCGACCGCGGTGCGCAGTGCGGTGTCGTCGAGCGGCAGCGGAAGCACGACCGCGACGAAAAAGGGCCCGTTCACTCCCGGCCCGAATCCTTTGCTCATGAGGTCGTAGCCGACTCGGGCCGTACTGCCGGGTGCTGCACTGCCGTTGTCGGGGAAGCCCTGGCGGATCGACAGGGCGGGCACGGCGAGCAGCAGGACGAGTGCGAGCGAGAGAAGCGCGCTGAGCCACGGGGCCTTTTGCAGGAACCCTCCGTAGGACGCCCAGCGGCTCCGGTCGAGGGGCACGGACTTCGGGTGCCGCGCCCAGGGCATCCGCACACCGAGCGTGTGCTTGCCGAGCAGGCTGACGACTGCGGGCAGGAGGATGAGCG
>CAINGG010000420.1 GCA_903848435.1 uncultured Actinomycetes bacterium
CCCCTCCAGCGGATCCTGGCGTGGGAGGACCGCTACAGCGAGGGCCTCGGTCGTGCGAAGTCCACGCTCGATCAGATTGCCGCTCACGAGACCGGCGACTTGGCGACCTTGTCGGTGGCCCTGCGCGTGCTGCGCAACCTCGTCGCCCAGGGGCAGTCCAGCGGCGGGTAGATTCGTCGCATGGCACTGGACGAGGAGACGATCCGGAGCCTGCCCAAGGTCCTTCTCCACGACCACCTCGATGGGGGACTGCGCCCGGCCACCGTCGCCGAGCTGGCCGAGCAGACCGGATACGCGGGATTGCCGACTACCGACCCGGTCGCGCTGGCGACGTGGTTTCGCGAGGCCGGCAACTCCGGATCGCTGGAGCGTTATCTCGAGCCCTTCCAGCACACCGTGGGCGTCATGCAGACGCCTGACGCTCTCGCTCGCGTCGCGTCCGAATGTGCCCAGGACCTCGCCGCCGATGGTGTCGTCTACGCAGAGGTGCGCTTCGCACCCGAACTCCACACCGAGCGCGGCATGACGCGCCCCGAGGTCGTCGATGCGGTCCTGGCGGGATTCCGCGACGGCGAGCGTGCGTCGGGAGAGCGCATCCGCGTCGGCACCCTGCTGACCGCCATGCGCACCTCGGCGCAGGGCCGCCAGATCGCCGACCTGGTCGTCGAGTATCGCGACCGGGGCGTCGTCGGCTTCGACATCGCCGGGCGCGAGGCCGGCTACCCGCCGACGCGGCACCTCGACGCCTTCGAGTTCCTGCGCCGCGAGAACGCGCACTTCACCATCCACGCCGGCGAGGCCTTCGGGCTGCCGAGCATCTGGGAGGCGATCCAGTGGTGCGGCGCCGATCGCCTCGGCCACGGCGTTCGCATCGTCGATGACATTGAGCGCCATGACGACGGCTCCGTCACGCTCGGACCCCTGGCCGCCTACGTGCGCGATCGGCGCATCCCGCTGGAGCTGTGCCCGACGTCGAATGTCATGACCGGCGCTGCGGCAAGCATCGCCGAGCACCCCATCGGCCTGCTGTCCGATCTTCGCTTCCGGGTCACGCTGAACACCGACAATCGGCTGGTGAGCGACACGAGCATGACCCGCGAGATGACCCAGGTGTGCGAGGCCTTCGGCTGGGGAGTCAATGACCTGCGATGGCTCACGGTCAACGCGATGAAGAGCGCCTTCATACCGTTTGATGAGCGTCTGGCCATCATCGACGGCGTCATCAAGCCGGCCTACGCGGCGCAGGCCGCCTGAGGGAGGGAGGGGCGCGTGAGCGTCACCGACGAGTTGAGTGCGACGGCTGAGCGCGTGGAGGGCCTGCGCGAGGGCCTGGGTCGCGTGCGGGGTGTCATCGAGCAGGCAGACTCAGTGCTGACGGTCGCCGACGATCTGCTCGGCAAGGCCGACGAGATGATCGCCCAGGCCAATGAGGCCCTGGAGCAGTCCAGGCGCTGGGCCCCGCGCGTGGCGATCGCCCTGGGAGTGGTGGCCGTCGCGGCCATCGGCACTGTCGTGGTGCTGCGCATGCGGCGCCGCAAGAGCGACGACTAGTCGGGCAGTCGCAGTCGCCATGCGGTCGTCTCGCGCATGAATCCCGCGCGCTCGTAGGCGCGGAGCGCGGCGTCGTTGCCGACCGTCACGACGAGTCCGAGGCCATCGAAGCCATGCAGCCGCGACGCTGCCCAGTGCAGCAGCCGCACGCCCGCGCCGGCATAGGCCGGATCGGGGTCGCGCCATAGATCGCACACCCAGGGCCCCTCGCCTGGCCGGTCGACGATCAGGATGCCGCCATAGGCACGGTCGTCGCGGATCGCGATCGCGCTCGCCTCGGTGATGAGTGGCCCCAGCTCGGCTCCTTCCGTGTAGAGCACGAGATAGGAGTCGATGAGTGTGTCGCCTCCGGGCTGATAGTCGGGGTGGTCGGGCGGGTAGGCCGCGAGGAAGGCCGGGAGCACGCGTGCCCAGGGGAGCGGAGGCCTGGCATCGCGGGAAAACGGGTGAAACTCCGGGTCGTCGTACGTCCTCGCGAGCGGCAGGGGGAGTCGCATGACGATGGCGTGGCGCTCGAGGATGGCACCCTGGTCGATCAGCGATCGAGCCTCGTCGGCATCGTGCACGCTGACGACGCGCGGATCGTCATGCACCGATGGGATGCCAGACGGTCGTGGTCTCGACGAAATGCCGGATGCGCCCCAGCCCCGGGTCCGCCGACCAGTCCGGATCGCGCCGCGGGGGGGCCAGGACGCGCTTCACGTTGACGGCAGCGGAGACCTGCATCTCGGTGGCGAGCGCGTCATCCTCGACGCCGGTGAGGTCGAGTGCCTGGACGTCGAGGTGCGACGCGAGCCAGGGGCCGATCTCGGCCGGGCGTCCGGTGAGGATGTTGACGACTCCGCCGGGCAGGTCGGAGGTCGCGAGCACCTCGGCGAGCGTGATCGAGGGCAGCGGGCGGTCGTGGGACGCAACGACGACGCAGGCATTGCCGCTCACGATGATGGGTGCCACGACGCTCACCAGCCCGAGGAGCGAAGATCGCTGCGGCGCGATCGCGCCGACGACGCCGGTGGGCTCGGGGATGGAGAAGTTGAAGTAGGGGCCGGCCACGGGGTTGCTCGAGCCGAGCACCTGAGCGATCTTGTCGGACCAGCCGGCGTACCAGACCCAGCGGTCGACGGATGCGTCGACGATGGCCGCGGCCTTGCGGGTGGACACGCCTTCGGTCTTGCCCACCTCGTCCTCGAACTGCGCACGGCGCCCCTCGAGCATTTCCGCGATCCGGTACAGCACCTGTCCGCGGTTGTAGGCCGTCGCCTTCCACCAGGCGGCCTGCCCGGCTCGCGCGGCGATGACGGCATCGCGGGCGTCCTTGCGCGAGGCGAGGGAGGCGTTGGCGAGGAAGCGGCCCTTGGCGTCGGCCACGGGATAGGTGCGCCCGCTCTCGCTGCGCGGGAACGCACCGTTGATGTAGAGCTTGTAGGTCTTGCGCACATCGATGCGGCCGTCCATCACACCACCTCCGCCTTCAGGTAGGCGGCCAGGCCCTGGCGTCCGCCCTCGCGGCCGAAGCCGGATTCCTTGTAGCCGCCGAAGGGGGACGCCGGGTCGAACTTGTTGAAGGTGTTGGCCCACACCGTGCCGGCGCGCAAGCGTGACGCCATCCACAGGATGCGCGAGCCCTTCTCGGTCCAGACTCCCGCGGAGAGGCCGTAGGGGGTGTTGTTGGCTTTCTCGATCGCCTCGTCGGGGGTGCGGAAGGTCAGCACCGACAGCACCGGACCGAAGATCTCCTCACGCGCGATGCGGTGTGCCTGCGTGACGCCGGTGAAGATCGTCGGCGGATACCACCAACCGCGTTCGGGGATGGCGCACGGCGCCGACCAGCGCTCGGCCCCCTCGGCATCGCCGGAGCGCACGATCTCGTCGATACGCGCGAACTGCTCGGCGGAGTTGATGGCGCCGATGTCAGTGTTCTTATCGAGCGGGTCGCCCAGGCGCAGGGTGGACAGCCGCTGCTTCAGTCGATCCAGCACCTCGTCTCGGATCGATTCTTGGATGAGGAGGCGTGATCCAGCGCAGCAGACATGGCCCTGGTTGAAGAAGATGCCGTTGACGATGCCCTCGACGGCCTCGTCGATGGGGGCATCGTCGAAGACGATGTTGGCCGCCTTGCCCCCGAGTTCGAGAGTGAGCGCCTTGCGGGTGCCGGCGATTGCACGCTGGATCGCCTTGCCGACCTCCGTGGAGCCGGTGAAGGCGATCTTGTCGACATCGGGATGCTCGACGAGCAGTCGCCCCGTCTGGCCGGCGCCGGTGACGATGTTGACGACTCCCGGCGGGAGTTCGGCCTGCTGGCAGATGTCGGCAAAAGCCAGTGCGGTGAGCGGCGTCGTCTCCGCGGGCTTGAGCACGACCGTGTTGCCGGTGGCGAGTGCGGGCGCGATCTTCCAGGCCAGCATGAGCAGCGGGAAATTCCAGGGAATGATCTGGCCGGCGACACCGTAGGGGCGCGGATCGGGGCCGAGCCCCGCGTACTGGAGCTTGTCGGCCCATCCGGCGTGGTAGAAGAAGTGCGCGGCAGTGAGAGGCAGGTCGACGTCACGGGATTCGCGGATCGGCTTGCCGTTGTCGAGCGTCTCGAGCACCGCGAGCTCGCGTGAGCGTTCCTGGATGATCCGCGCGATCCGGTAGAGGTACTTTGCGCGCTCGGCTCCCGGCATGCGCGACCAGGTCGTCTTGTAAGCAGTGCGGGCCGCGCGTACGGCCCGATCGATGTCGGCGGCGCCACCCTCGCTGATGTCGGCCAGGACCTCCTCGGTCGCCGGGTTGATCGTCTTGAACGATGCGCCGTCGATGGGATCGACGAACTCGCCGTCGATGAACAGCCCGTAGTGCGGAGCGATGTCGACGACCGTCCGGGACTCCGGGGCCGGCGCGTAATCGAAGGTCATCGGGCTCCTAGTCGATCGTGACGTAGTCGGGGCCGGAGTAGTGGCCGGTGGCCATGCGCTGGCGCTGCTGGAGGAGGTCGTTGAGTAGTGCGGATGCGCCGAAACGGAAGAGGTCGGGCGTGAGCCACTCCGGACCGCAGGTCTCGTTGACCATGACGAGGTAGCGGATCGCGTCCTTGGAGGTGCGAATGCCGCCAGCCGGCTTGACGCCCACCCGCTGCCCGGTCTGGCGATACCAGTCGCGCACCGCCTCGAGCAGGATCAGCGTGACGGGCATGGTGGCCGCGGGGCTGACCTTGCCGGTTGATGTCTTGATGAAGTCCGCGCCCGCAAGCATCGCCAGCCACGACGCGCGGCGGACGTTGTCGTAGGTCTTGAGCTCGCCCGTCTCGAAGATCACCTTCAAATGCGCTGCCGTGCCGCATACATCCTTGACCGCGACGATCTCCTCGAACACCTCGAGGTAGCGCCCTTCGAGGAAGGCACCGCGGTCGATGACCATGTCGATCTCGTCGGCGCCGTTGGCGATCGCGTCGCGCGTGTCCTGCAACTTGATGCCGAGGCTCGCCCGGCCGGAGGGGAAGGCGGTGGCGACGGCCGCGACGTGCAGGCGATCGCCCACGGCGTCGCGGGCGATGGCAGCCATGTCGCCGTAGACGCAGATCGCGGCGACGTGCGGGACGCTCGGATCGCTCGGGTCGGGTCGCAGGCCCTTGGCGCACAGGGCACGCACCTTGCCCGGGGTGTCCATGCCCTCGAGCGTGGTGAGGTCGACCATCGAGATGGCCAGGTCGATGGCGTAGGACTTGGCCGCGGCCTTGATGGAACGGGTGGACAGCATGGCGGCGCGGGCGTCTGCGCCCACCTGGTCGACGCCGGGCAGCCCGTGCAGGAACCGGCGCAGGCTGGCATTGCTCGACGCGATGTCGGAGGCCAGGGTCGCGGTCACCCGGCCAGCGTATCCCTCGTCCGCGCGTACATCACCAGGTCGTGGTGGAGGCCATCCGTCCGGTACTGAGCCCCTCGCAGGACGCCCTCTCGCGTGAAGCCTGCCCTCTCCAAGGAGTGCTGTTCGGCATGGTTGTCGACGTCGGTGGATGCCTCGACGCGATGTGCGGACTGGAGGAGGTAGTCGCTCAGCATCCGCTGTGCGAGGGTGCCGAGCCCATGGCCGCGAGCCGTGGGCGTGAGCGCGATGCCCGTGCTCCAGGCCCGCGAGCCGCGAGTGGGGCCGTAGGGCACGGCGTGCCAGGACATCGTGCCGATGATCGCGCCATCGAGCACGACCGCGGCGCGGTGCTGCTGCGGCTGCTCGTCGTCCGGAAGCCAGTCGTCATCCCAGTCATCCCACGGCGAGGACTCGTCGGGACGGATGTCATCGGCCGCAAGGTCGCGGATCTCCAGGTGGGATCCGCCGTGCTGCGCGGACAGGTGCATGTCAGGGCGCTCTGCGGAGGAACTCCGCGATCAGCGTGCCCATCCGCTGCGCCGCGGAATTGCCCGCCGCAAGGACTTCCTCGTGACTGAGGGGCTCGCCGGTCATGCCGGCAGCGAGGTTGGTAACGAGCGAGATGCCGAGGACCTCCATGCCGGCCTCGCGCGCTGCAATGGCCTCCTGCACCGTCGACATGCCC
>CAINGG010000421.1 GCA_903848435.1 uncultured Actinomycetes bacterium
ACGGCTCGATCGTCGCCTCGAAGGCGCGGGGCCCAGCGATGGGGGTAGCGGCGAGGAGATATGCCAGCAGGGCGACGGTCCAGCAGGTGCCGAGGTATGGACCGAGGCTTGCCAGTGGACGGGTCAGCCGTGGCAGCGCACCCTTGGACGCTGCCACCTGCAAGAGTGCGAGGGCCATGCCGATGGCGAACCACGCGATCGTGTACGGCAGCCAGAAGCCGGACGCCTCAGGAAGAGGAGAGCCGGGAGCGCGGGCCACCGCGACAAAGGCCGTGCCGGCAAGTGAGAGGACAGCAAGGAGGGCCAAGGCGGTGCCCGCGCGCACCTGCGCCCCCGACGCGGACGGACGCAGAGCGACGCGCCTAGCAAGCCAGGCAATCAACGGAAGGGCCACGTAAAATGATGCCTCCGTCGCTAGGCTCCACGCCTGAGTGAGTGCCTGAGGAAGGGCGTTGGGCACGTAAACCTGCAGAAGCGCGACATTGAGGGTGATGGTGACGCCGCTCATTGCGTGATTCGCCGGCACGGCCAGCAGGACGATGGCCAGCACGAGCCAGTACAGCGGAAGGATGCGGAGCAGGCGCCGAATGGCGTAGGAGCGCGTGTTCACAGCCTGGGCCTCGCCGAACCAGGACAGGACCCAGGGTCGGAAGAGCAAAAAGCCGGACAGCAGGAAGAACACGGCGACGCCGAAGTCAAGCCGGGCCAAGACCGCGCCCAAAGCGCCCGCACTCGTCTCACCCGTGAGAAACCCGACGTGGGTGGCCAAGACGGCGAAGGCGGCAAAACCGCGCACGGCGTCCAGGCCCGGCACGTCATGTCGAGGCTCAATGGAACGGGGCGCTGGTGGCGCGTCCAGTCGCATGGCGGACTCCTGACGAGCGGCAAGACGATCATTGTGCGCCCCAAAAGACCCAGGGGGCGATCTTTGGCCGGGTTACACGCGCCCGGGCTCCACTTCCGGTACCGTTTGCCCCACAGGCCGCGTTGCACCGGCCCAGGGTGACCTCGGAGGTTCTATGAAGCGCGGGATTGGGCTCGTCCTCGTGGGGCTCGGCCTCTTCCTCGTCGTTCTCGGCGTGCTCACCCGGTTCACCGTCGTACCCGCGATCGCCAAGGCGCCCCTGTCACCCGGCCAGGCCGATGGCGGTGTGACCCAGACCGATCAGGTTGGCGTGGCCGCGAAGCTCTTCGACCCCGCCACGCTCACCACGCGCACGGACGTGCCGCTCACTGTCACGCGCTACACGCGAGGCGACGTTCCCGCCAGCCAGACCCCGGAGGCCCTGGCCGGCGATCTCGCCATTTACGACACATTCCAGCGCGTCGAGGACAACGCAGGTGTGGTCGTACTGGCCAACACCGCGCGCTTCGCCTTCAATCGAGTGACGTCGGTCATGTCCAACTGCTGCGGCGCCAACCTCGATGGCGAGAACGTCGAGATGAGCGGCATCGTTCCGCTGAAATTCCCGATGTTCACGCAGCCGCAGAACTACCCCTACTTCGACACCTCTCTCAGTACGACCGTGGAGGCGGTGTACCAGGGCCAGGAGGAACTCGACGGGTTGCCCGTCTACAAGTACGTGGTCACGGTGGAGCCCAGCCAGACCGGCACCATTGAGGTCCCCGGCGACCTCGTGGGTTCACCCCTGCCGACCTTCGTTGCTCCCCGCTACTACAGCAACGTCCTGACCCTTTACGTCGAGCCGCAGACCGGGGCCATCGTCCAGGGCGACAGCGTCCAGGTGCAGACCCTCCGGGGTCCCGACGGCACCGACCAGGTAACCCTCCTCGACGCCGTGATCGGCACTACTCCCGAGGAGGCTGCCGCCGGCATCGAGTACGCCAAGACGCAGGCCGCCCTGCTGACCCTCGTCAACAACACCGTCCCGCTGGTGGCCGTCATCGCCGGTGCGGTCCTCTTCCTCTTGGGCGTTCTGCTCGTCCTCACGTCCAAGCGCAAGAAGGGCGGCTCTCACGCTGGGGGATCCGCTACGGCCTAAGGGGCTCCGGCTCGGAGGCAGAGGTCCTGGGGGGCTGCGCTATCCTTCTGGGGCTTGCTGAGCCCGCACGCGTTCCAGACCGAGCGGACTCGTGATGTTCTCCGCGGCAGCGGACCGGCCTCCGGCTCCTCGTCCACGCAGATCACGGGCTTGACGGGCGCCCGACGACACCCATCCGACCGGAGTCTCCTTGACCTCCCAGACCTTCGACGTGCCCCAGGTGGCCGTCAACGACATCGGCACTTCCGACGAGTTCCTCGCGGCCATCGACTCGACCATCAAGTACTTCAACGACGGAGACATCGTTGAGGGCACCATCGTCAAGGTCGACCGCGACGAGGTCCTGCTCGACATCGGTTACAAGACCGAGGGCGTGATTCCCTCCCGTGAGCTCTCCATCAAGCACGACATCGATCCCAGCGAGGTCGTGGCCGTCGGCGATTCCGTCGAGGCTCTCGTGCTGCAGAAGGAGGACAAGGAGGGTCGCCTGATCCTGTCCAAGAAGCGCGCGCAATACGAGCGCGCCTGGGGCACGATCGAGCGGATCAAGGATGAGGACGGCGTCGTCGAGGGCTCGGTCATCGAGGTCGTCAAGGGCGGACTCATCATCGATATCGGTCTGCGCGGCTTCCTCCCGGCATCGCTGGTGGAGATGCGCCGAGTGCGCGACCTGCAGCCCTACGTCGGCAAGACGCTAGAGGCCAAGATCATCGAGCTCGACAAGAACCGCAACAACGTGGTCCTGTCTCGCCGCGCGTGGCTCGAGCAGACCCAGAGCGAGGTCCGGCAGACCTTCCTCAACCAGCTGCAGAAGGGCCAGATCCGGTCCGGCGTCGTGTCGTCCATCGTGAACTTCGGAGCTTTCGTCGACCTGGGCGGCGTCGACGGTCTGGTCTATGTCTCGGAGCTTTCCTGGAAACACATCGACCACCCCTCCGAGGTCGTCGAGGTC
>CAINGG010000422.1 GCA_903848435.1 uncultured Actinomycetes bacterium
CGTCTTAGTTCCGCGAACGGTTGAACTTTCCCCCAAAGTTCAACCGTTCGCGGAACTAAGACGTAGGGGGCAGCGGTCGGGCTGTGGATGGACTGACTCACCGGCGGGCGAACGCGCGCATTCTTTGTGGATGTCTCGCAAGACGGATTCTCGAACTCTCGCCGTGGCCACGCTCATCTCGGAGGTCTTCGGCGACACGCCCTTCTCCACAGAGGACGCATCCATGGCTGGTATCGGGAGACAGTCATTGCGCTCAGCGCAGCAACAAGGTCTGTTGATTCGCATCAGGCGCGGGCTATACATCTCGACAAGCAGCCGAGATAGGTCGCTACAAGCGCGGGCACATGCAGCCCTGGCTCCTCTGGGAAACATTCCTGCCGTGATCTGTGGTCGACTCGCGGGAGAACTTCATGGACTTCCGTATGTCACACCACGCAGTGGGGGCGCACATCGCATGACAACGGAGGTGATGATCACCAAACGTGACACGATTAGGTGCGGATATCGAGAGGTCGGAGCGGTTTTGCGGCGCGTCGATGCCTTGCCCGCCGATGTCGACGTCATCGACGGCATACCCGTCACATCTGTCCTACACAGTGCGATTGACGTGGCGCGAATGGGGGTTCGGAAGGAACAACGGCCACGCGCCTGGTCCCTGCCGCTGCCCGAGGCCCTCGTAGTACTCGACGCTGCGACCAACCGGCTAGGGGCTACTACACCCGAGGCGGCGGCTGCCCTCGTCAAGAGCCTGCGACCTCGCTTCCGCTACGGCCCGGGAATCAGATCAGTTGACGCCGCACTGGAGTTCCTCGATCCGCTTGCCGAAACTCCCCTGGAGTCGTGGTCTCGCGGCTACATGATCGTGTACGGCGTACCCAAGCCGTTGACTCAGCAGATCATCGTCGGCGCCAACGGAATCGACTACCGCGCAGACTTCTGCTGGCCTGACCTTATGGTCATCGGCGAGGCCGATGGACTTGAGAAGTACGGCAGCAGTCCAGAGGAGTTCCGAAGGGCCAAGAGCCAAGAGCTTGAGCGCCAGCGAGCCCTAGAGGCGGCTGGCTGGATCGTGGTCCGATGGACCTGGGACGAATTAGCCCGCGATCCGCAGGCCGTGATGTGGCGCATCCTCGACGCGATGCAGCATGCCCGCCGCCGGCTCCGCGCGTCTTAGTCACTCGACGGGTGGGAAAGCGGGCCCATAAGCCACCAGTCACGTAACTAAGACGGAGGGGGTGGGGGGTGCTGGTCGAAGATGTGGCGGCGGATCCAGGCGTGCATGGCCACGGCAGCCGCAGCGCCGGCATTGATGGACCGCGTGGAGCCGAATTGGGTGATGGCCAGCAGGTCGACGGATAGTTCCTGGGCCTGGGTGGACAGTCCAGGGCCCTCCTGGCCGAAGAGCAGGACGCACTCGCGCGGAATGTCATAGGTCTCGATCGGCACCGAGCCCTCGACATTGTCGATGCCCACCACCGGAATCCCCGCATCACGTGCCCACTCACCGAAGGCGTCGATCGACTCGTGGTGACGCACGTGCTGATAGCGCTCCGTCACCATCGCACCCCGGCGATTCCACCGCCGGTTGCCAATGATGTGGACCTCCTTGGCGAGGAATGCGTTGGCCGAGCGCACCACGGAGCCGATGTTCATGTCGTGCTCGAAGTTCTCGATCGCGACATGGAAGGGGTGACGCCTTGCATCGATATCCGCGACGATCGCCTCAACCGTCCAGTTGCGGTAGCGATCGACCACATTGCGGGTGTCGCCATCCTCGACGAGCTCGGGGTCGAGGCGCGGATCCATGCCGTGACCCTAATCCGGTGCCCGACCAGCCCTACGCCGTACAGTCGAGGAGTGCTGGAGATAGCCCCACTCGTGCTCTCGGCGATACCTGCACTCGGGCCCGAGTGGCTCAATCCCGAGAGCATGCTGAC
>CAINGG010000423.1 GCA_903848435.1 uncultured Actinomycetes bacterium
CCATCCTGGTCCTGTTCCTCATCCAGCCGGAGAACAGCCCGTGGCCTCCAGGACCCGGTGAGGGATTCAGCGAGGCTGACGCCGCAGCGCTCTTCGGGGTGTACTCGGCGCTGGTCCTCGGGGCACCACTTCTGGGCGGCTGGGTCGGCGACCGCCTCATCGGTCCGCGGCGCGCGCTCGTCATCGGAGGCGTCCTCATCGCCGCGGGCCACTTCGTCCTGCTGGTACCGAGCATCGCGCTGTTTTGGATCGGCCTGCTGGTGATCGCAGCAGGCACCGGACTGCTCAAGCCGAACATCTCCGCCGTACTCGGAGACCTCTACGCCGAAGGTGACCCCCGTCGCGATGGCGGCTTCTCCCTCTTCTACTGGGGCATCAACATCGGGGCGTTCACCGCGCCCCTCATCTGCGGATGGCTGGCTACGACCTACTCGTGGCAGTGGGCATTCTCCGTCGCTGGTATCGGCATGGTCATCGGCCTTGCGCAGTACGCCATCGGCCGTCATCGTCTCGGCGAGGCAGGACTTGCCGTGCCACGTCCGGCCACTGCTGAACAACGACGCTGGGTGCCACTGCTCGCCGTCGCTTGCCTTGCGGTCATCGGCCTGGTCTTCGTGGTGGTGTCAGCGATACTGGGATTCACGGCCTCGGTCATCTCCGCGACCGTGACCGTCATGATCGTTCTCATCTCCATTGGTGTCTTCTGGCTACTCCTCAGGCGAGGGCCCACCAACGAGACGGACCGACGTCATCTGAAGGCGTTCCTGACGCTCTTCCTCGCGACAGCCGTCTACTTCACGCTCTCGTCGCAGGCTGGATCGACAATCACGGAGTTCACGCAGGACTGGGTGGATCGCGGGATCGGATCCTTCACCGTCCCGTCCAGCTGGCTGCTGTCGCTAAACCCCATTCTCGTCGTCATGTTCGCACCGCTCTTTGCAGTTCTATGGACGCGCCTAGCCAGCCGCGCCCCTACGACGCCCACCAAGGTCGCCCTCTCCATGGTCGGTATCGGGCTCAGCTTCCTGGTCGTCGCCGTTCCCGGCTTTGCCGCCCAGGACGGCCGCACGTCGGGGATGGGATGGATTCTCATCGCCTTTCTCATCCTCACCTGGGCCGAACTCCTCATCGTGCCCATCGGACTGGCCACCACCACCGAATTGGCACCGGCGGGACTCACGGGACAACTCCTCGGAGTCTGGTACCTCGCCGCCTCTGTCGGCGGTGCCGTCGGCGGGCAACTGGCACGCCTCGTCGAAGCCCTGGGCTTCGGGGGCTACTTCTTCGTGACCGGCACCGTCGTCATCGCGATTGGGGCAGCCTTCTTCGGCCTACGCCGACAGTGGTCGCACCAACTAGCGCCCGTGCGCTAGCTCCCGCCTAGACCTGTGCGTAGTGGTCGATCGTCGACAGCGCCTCGTCGAGCAGGGCAATGCCCTCCTTGGCCTCGGTCTCGCTGACGTTGCACGGCGGGACCATGTGCACGCGATTGCCGGTGACGAATGGCAGCAGGCCGCGCTTCTTGCACTCAGCGTTCACCTCGGCAAGCGCTCCGCTCACGGGGGCCCCGTAAGGCACCACCGGCTCCTTGGTCTCGCGGTTGAGCACGAGCTCGACCGCCCAGAAGACACCGATGCCGCGCACGTCGCCCACGATCGGGTGACGCTCCTTCAACTCAGCCAGGCCGGGCCCGAGCACCTCGCGGCCGACCTTGGCCGCGTTGTCCATCGTGCCTTCCTCGTGCATCGTGTCGATGGCCGCACAGATGGATGCCATCGCGAGGGGGTGCCCGGAGTAGGTCAGGCCACCGGGGAAGACGCGGTCCTGGAACGTGGCGACGATGGGCTCGGAGATCACGACGCCGCCGACCGGGACATAACCGGAGTTGACGCCCTTGGCGAAGACGATGAGGTCAGGCTGCACGTCGTAGTTCTGGAAGGCGAACCACTTGCCGGTGCGGCCGAAGCCCGCCATGACCTCGTCGGCGATGTACATGATCCCGTGCTTGTCGCACAGGGCCCGGACGCCCTCGAGGTAGCCGGGCGGCGGGGGGAAGATGCCGGCCGTGCCGGGCACCGACTCCAGCGTGATGGCCGCGATGGTCTGCGGACCTTCGAAGGTGACCACCTCTTCGAGGTGCGCGAGCGCACGCTGGCACTCCTCTTCCTCGGTGGTCGAGCCGAACACCGAGCGGTAGAGGTAGGGGCCGAAGAAGTGGACGTGGTGGATGCCGTACTCGTTGGGCCAGCGGCGCTGGTCACCGGTCGCGGTGATGGCCGTCGTCGTGTTGCCGTGGTAGGAGCGGTAGGTCGTCAGCACCTTGGTGCGACCCGTGTGGAGGCGCGCCATGCGGATCGCGTTTTCGATGCCGTCGGCGCCGCCATTGGTGAAGAAGACCTGGCGCATATTGGGCGATGCGACCTCGACGATCTTCTTAGCAGCCTCGCCGCGCACGTCGACCGCGTGCTGTGGGGCGATCGTCGCGAGCTTGCCCACCTGCTCCTGGATGCGCGCCACGACCTTGGGGTGCTGGTGCCCGAGGTTGGTGTAAACGAGCTGGCAGGAGAAATCGAGCATCCGGTGCCCGTCGTAGTCCCAGATGTAGGAGCCCTCGGCGCCGGCCACGCAGAGCGGGTTGAGCTTGCCCTGGGCACTCCACGAGTGGAAGACGTACTGGCGGTCGAGGTCGTAGACGCGCTTGCCCTCGTCGGGGTTGGCAGTGATGCTCATGGCGACTCGCTTTCGGGGACGACGATGGGTCAACTGTAGAGGGCTTCGCACAGGGGGCCAACCGCGTCCCGGAATCTCGAAACCGTGTCGGTCACGCCGGTGCCAGGAAGCCCAAGACCGACCGGGCAGTCTCGCGGTCGAGGATGCCGTCGGGATCGACGATGCGCGAGCGGCGCAGATACGCGCTCATGTCGTGCCCGATGCCCAGTCCGGCCAGGTCGACGGCAGGATCGGCCTCGATCGCGTCGACGACCTCGAGCAGGTGGCGGTCGAGATAGTCCTCGTCATTGGTCAACGCCGTGGCCCCGTCCATCGGGCTGCCGTCGCAGATGAGCAGCAGCGAGCGCCGATCGGCATCGATGCCACGCAGCCGGTCATAGGCCCACTCGAGTGCCTCGCCGTCGATTCCCTCGCGGAAGGTCGGCGTCCACAGCAGCCCCGAGATGCGCCCGCGGGCGCGGCGCCATGACGTGGCTGCATCCTTGAAGACCAGGTTGAGCGACTCATTGAGACGACCCGGATGAGGCGGACGACCCGACGCCAGCCATTCGCGGTACGGGCGACCCCCGCTCCACGCGCCCGTCGTGTAGCCGAGCACCTCGGTCGCGACGCCCGCAGTATCGAGTGCGCGCACGAGGAGGTCGACCAAGACGGCGACCTGCGGCATGACGCCCTTCATCGACCCCGAGCAGTCCACGAGGACGGTCACGGCCCCACCCGGTCGCATCTGCGGCGTGGTGCGACGGAAGATCCGGCCGTCGCTGCTGCCGGTCACGAGGCCGGTGAGCAGTCGCGGGTCGAGGTAGCCCTGCTCCTGCTCGGACTCCCACGCCTCGTCACGCGGCTCGGGGTAGAGCGCGAGCGCGCTGCGTCGCAAGTAGGCGCCGAGAGGTCGATGCTCCCCGACGAGGGCGTCGAGGTCGGCGCGAGTGCGCACCTGCGAGTGCGGCAGCACGATCTGGGCGATGTCGAGAGTTTGGTCGTAGGCCTCGGTGAAGACGTCGTATCCCTGCCCCGGTCCCACCCGAGAGCCCGCGCCGTCGCTCTGAGTAGCAGCGTTGTCCTGCTCGAAGGCATTGAACTCCAGCATGGCCAAGATGGCCGACGGTGGCGACGGTCGACCCTCGTCATCGCGCGATGTCTCCTCGGCCAGTGCCGCAACGTTGCGTGCGATGACCGCGGCGTGCTGCGCATAGACGGACTGGTCCTGGATAGCCGGCCGCAGGGCCAAGAGGTCACGGCCCATCACGTCGTAGATGCCGAAGCGAGTGGCCTCCGTGTGGTCGTTGACACGCTCGTCGATGGGCTCTGCCAGCACGCGCGATCGGCAGACATGGACGACCGAGAAGATCAGCAGACCGACGTCGTTCTCCAGCAGGCCCTCGCCGATGTAGGCGCTCGACCATGACTCGAACCTGTGGCGCAGATTGGCCCGCACACCAGACGTCGACTCGGGAGACAGCGCTTCGACGCGGAACTGCTCGAGTAGTTCGTAGAGAAGGTCGGCCAGACCTTCTTCGGGTCGATGCCGCGAATAGACCGCCAAGTCGGTGTGCAGCACGCGCAGGGCGATCCCGTCAGCGGCCCCGCGCAGATCGCCGAGGTCTTGAGTGTCCACCGACGGGCGCACGTGAGGTGCGCGAGCAGGGGCGGGGCGATTGCCTCGGTGGAGCAGATGGCCGCGGAAGCGCAGGCTGCCGTCGTGCGCGATGGCACGGGCGGCGGCCGCCGTTGATTCCTCCGCGCGTTCGAGATCAAGCGGGTCGCGCAGGTCGAGAGCCTCGGTGGTGCGCTGGATCACGCCTACTCCTGTGGCAGCAAGGGCGCGTCGAAGCAGCGCTGGAAGTACTCGGCCACCACGGGCCACTCCTCCTCGTCGCACTTGTTGAGGAAGGTCAGCCGCAGTGCCTGCGCGACGTCGCGGAAGATGTCGACGTTTTCGGCCCACGAGATCACGGTGCGCGGTGACATGAGCGTCGACAGGTCACCGAGCCGGAAGCCCTCGCGGGTCATCGCCGCGAAGGCCACCATCGAGGCAACGGTGCGCCGGCCCGCCTCGGTGTCGAGCGACGGCACCTTGGCCAGCACGATGGCCCGCTCATCCGCCTCGGGAAGGTAGTTGAGCGCCGCGACGATGTCCCAGCGATCGATCTGAGCGTGGTTGAGGCGCTGCGTGCCGTGATAGATGCCCGAAAGGTTGCCGAGGCCGACGGTGTTGGCCGTGGCGAAGAGGCGAAATGCCGGATGCG
>CAINGG010000424.1 GCA_903848435.1 uncultured Actinomycetes bacterium
ACCTCCTGCTGGCAAAGATCCACTACCGCGGGTCGTTGAAGGAGTCCGACTTCCCGCACCAGGGCGTCCGCTACCTCTACACCTACCGCGATCCACGCGATGTCGTCGCGTCGCTGTTCCGCAAGGGTCGGTTCAAGCCGGGCAATCCCAAGCGGGGGCCGGCCAACAGCAAGCTGATCGCTCGCCGTGAGATCAAGGGCGATGCGTTTTGGAACGCTCGCCAGGGCGTGTGGATCGGTCGCTACGAAGACTTTCGAGACAACGTCCCGCAGTTGATCCGCGATCTCGCAACGTTCCTGGATGTGCCCGTGACCCCCGAGCGCATCTCCGAGATCGATTCCCTGGTGACCCTGGAGCAGCAGCAAGAGCGCGTGTGGGAGTCACGAGCCTCCGGCGTCGATCCCGATCTGCGCGTAACGGCCAATCACATCACTGACGGCCGAGAGGGCGCCTGGCGCGACACCCTCACGCCTGACGAGGTGGCCGCGATCGAGGCGGAGTGCGCACCGTGGCTGGTGGCACACGGCTACGAGGTCGAGACGCCGATCGGCCGGCGCAAGGCCGGGCTGGCGGCGCCCGCTGCCGAACCAGCTGCCGCGCGGACCACATCCCCCGCTGCCGAGACCGCGGTATCAACGGCGGTGCTGATGCCGGCGATCTCAGCGGTCGCCTTCGCCGGCGTCGGGCTCCTGGTGCATCGGCGCATGCCCACCGCGGCTCTCCTCATGATGGCGGCGGCAGCAGCAGCAGGCGGGGCAGCGGCCTACCGGGCCGGGCGCGAGGGCAGCCACCCCCGCGATATCGCCCGCTCCCTGGTCGCGCGCGTCCGCGGCCGCTAGCCATGGCCGAGCGCGTCGTCCTGCACGTCGGGCCCCGCAAGACAGCGACCACCTACCTGCAGCGCGCGCTTCAGTCGCTCGTGCGTTCACGCGAGATCCCCGCCGACCTCTACCCGATCCGCACACGGGGGCGAATCGACCACAACCACGTGCCCGGTCTCATCGACCTCGCTCGCTCACGTGGCGAGATCGGCCTGCAACAGGATGCGTGGACCCAGCAGGACGGATCCGACGCCGAGGCGCTGCTGAGCGCCGTATCCGCGGCCTCCGGCGATGTCATCTTGTCGGCCGAGGCGATGTCCGTCCTGCAGGCGTCGGGGGCACAGGCGGTCGTCGATGCGCTGTCACCGGCACCTGTCGAGGTGATCATCACGGCGCGTGCCCTCGATCGGGTACTACCGAGCTCTTGGCAGCAGCACATGCGCAACGGCAACTTCGAGGCGTACGACGCCTACCTCGCTCTTCGGGCGGAGGAACGCAGCTCCCGGATCTACGAGACCGAGCTGGGCCGGGCCTTCTGGCGCGCGTACCGCTACGGCGACCTGGTGCGCCGATGGCAGGGTGTTGCCCGCTCGGTATCCGTGGTCACGGTTCCCACCTCGTCGGCCGACCCGGCTGAAACTTGGCGCCGGTTCCGCGCCGCGTGCGCTGTTGAAGCCCTGCCCATCGCACCTCCCGAGATCCCGGACGATCGCGCCAACATCTCGCTGACGGGCGCCGAGACCTTCGCGATCTTCGGACTCAACCTCGCCGCTCGCGCGGCCGGCCGGGGGCGTCGCGAGGTGCGTGCCATGCATCGCACGCTGCTGCGGGAAGGCTGGACCGACCGGGCCGACCGCGGCCCCCGTCTGGGGTTGCCACCGGCCCTGCGCCCCGAGGTGCGCACGTGGGCGGGTGAGGACCTCGATGCTCTGCGCGCCACGGGCGTCGCCGTCTACGGCAGCCTCGACGATCTGCGCTGCACTGCGGATGACGCCGATCCCGGCGTTCCGTCCGCCGATCAGGTGGCAGCCGCCTCAGGAGCCGCTCTCGCTCTTCTCTTCGATGAGCGATCGGCCGATAACTCCGACGACGACTAGGCGCGCGCCCACGTCTCCATCTGGGCCACGAAGGAGGCTCCGTCGCGCGTCCAGTCGGCGTTGTCCCGGACCCACCGGTGCCCCGATGCCGCCATGGCCTGGCGGCGATCGTCATCGGCGTCGAGGAAGCGAATGGCCTCGGCCGCCGCCCCCGGGTCGTCGAACGGAACGATGATGCCGCCGCCCGACGCCTCCGCCAGGTCGCGAGCCAGCGGCAGCGGTGTCGAGACGAAGGGGACCCCCCGCGCGAGGTACTCGATCAGCTTGGTCGGCATCGAGTGGCGGTAGTTGGCCTCGTCGTGCAAGAGGGAGAGTCCGGCCGTGGCGCCCTCGATGGACCTCAGCGCATCGGCGTTGGGGACGAATCCTCGCCACGTCACGTCGCCGCGGCTGTCGGCGGCGCGCAGCCGCCGACTCACGTCGCCATGCGCGTTGCCCACGATCTCCACGGTGATGTCAGGGCGCAGCAAAGAACCCACGGCAATGAGGTCATCGCCTCCGCGCTCGCGCGTGAGCGTGCCCACGTAGACGGCGCGGCCCCGGCCGCTGGGCGGGACATCCGCGGGCACCACTGTCGAGTTCGGGACGATCGGATGAGCGTGCCGGAAGCGGTCGGCGTATGCCGTCTCCGCCAGGATCAGGTGCATGTGGTCTTCGGCATAGCTCTCGATGCGCCGGGCGATAGCCGCCGCGGTCGGCTTGAAAGGACCGGGTATCCAGGGCTTCATGGTGACGGCGGCAGCGGTGTCCTCATGCACGTCCCAGACGACGCACGGGTGACGGATTCCCATGGTGGCGACGACGAGTTCGGGGTCGTGGATTAGCACGACGTCGTGATGCGGGGCCTCGCGACGAATGGCACTCCGGGCCGCCGAAAAAGACGCCAACCGGCGGCGCCCCGATGCCCGCGGGATGTCAATGGGCCTGACACCAGTAGGCGGGCTCACCCCGGTGTCGGAGAAGGCCGCTGCCAGCGTCACCTCGTGACCGCCCCCGAGGAGGGCGCCGATCTCCCGCTCGACGACACGGGCATCCATGGGGTGCTGCACCGTGGCCACGACCAGGACGCGCACCTCAGGCGCTGCCGGGGTCTGCCAGGAGCTCGTCGGCTGCCTGCTCGTTGGCCTCCTTGCGCTTCTTGCGCCGCTCGCGAAGGGCCTTCTTGGATCGCAGACCGAAGCGCTGCTCATATTCGGGAACGACGTCATCGGGATCGCCGTCCGCCAGGATCTTGCCCTCGTCGAGCCAGATGACCCGATTGCACGCGGAGCGGATGGCACCCATCGAGTGACTCACCAGGAAGATGGTGTCGGCCTCGTCGCGGAGTTGCTGGATTCGCTGACTGCTGCGCTTGACGAACTCCCCGTCACCGGTCGACAGTGCCTCGTCGATGAGCAGGATCTCGTGGGATACCGCAGAGGCGATGGCGAACTTCAGGCGCGCCGACATGCCGGACGAATATGTGTTCATTGGCATGTGGATGGCGTTGCCGATGCCGCTGAAGTCGACAACGCTCTGGTAGCGCGCCTTGACCTCCGCGGAGGTCAGTCCGAGGGCGAGCAGGCCGAGTTCGACGTTGCGGGAGCCGGGCAGCGCCTGCATCAGCGCGGAACTCACGCCGAGTAGCGTCGGCTGGCCGTCGGCATAGACAGCCCCCTCATTGGGTGGGAGCAGTCCGGCGATCGCGCGCATGAGCGTGGACTTGCCGGCGCCGTTCTTACCGATCACGCCGATGGCATCGCCCCTGCGCGCCACGAAGGAAATGCCCCGCAGGGCGTGCACCTCGCGCTTGACCGAGACCGGACGCCGGGGGCGCAGTCGCAACCACCAGCGGGCGTCCTCCGGCGGCGGGCCCTCGGGGGTTGTCCAGACGCGATAGACGATGTGCACGTCGTCGACCACGACCTTGATAGGGGCGTGGGGGTCGCCTGCCTTGGGCGGCTCGATTCCTTCGAGTTCGACGTCGTCGGAGAAGTCGACGCCGTCGAAGTCGTCGTCAGCCTCGGCCATACCGGTCTTCCGCGCGCCAGAAGAACCACAGGCCCAAGGGCAGCATGACCAGGGCCCAGGCGGCCGCCAGCGCCCAGTTGATCCACCCGCCCGGCGAGAAATAGGAGTCCATCAGCGCGTCCCGCATGCAATTCAAGAAGACGGTGCCAGGGTTCACCTCGATGATGAACGTCGCCCACGCCGGGACGCCGAGCCGATCGAGGCGATCGGCAATCGGGATCATGACTCCCGACATGTAGCCCCAGATTCGCAGCAGGTAGGGCAGGATCTCGGAGATGTCCTGCACGGTTGCGACGATGCGAGCCATGACCAGTGCCATCCCCATGCTGAACATGACGATGAGGACGAGCGCGACCGGCGCCAGCAGCCACTGCCACGTGATGGGCTCGCCCGTGATCAGCAGGATGACGATCATGATGGGGATCGCGTAGTAGAACACCCGCAGCTGCTTCAGGACGACAGCGATGGGCAAGATGGCCCGCGGGAAGTGGATGGAGCGCACCAGCCCCTCGTTGCCTGAGATCGAGCGCGATCCCGCGGTCACCGACTGCCGGATCAGGGCGAACGTGAAGACCCCCGCCGCGAGGAAGCCGGTGTAGTTCTCGACACTCCCCCGGCCGCCCATGAGGAACCCGAAGAGGAACCAGTACAGCGCCATGGTGAGGACCGGGTCCATCACCTGCCAGAACTGCCCCAGCCTGCTCTTGGTGTTTTGCTTGTCGACGCTCGCCTTGGCGAATGCCCTAATGAAGACCCGCCGCTGCCACAGGCTGCGCAGGTAGGCGAAGAACGCCGGCCTGCTGTTGACGGGTTGGAGGTCGAACTCCGCCGCCAACTGCCGGGCGTCGCGCTGCTGCCCGTCGACCAGGATCAGAGCCGCACCGCCTTGTCGTCCGTGGTGACCCCGCGCGTGTCGAAGAAGCGATGGGAGCGTCGGGCGAGGCCGTCGACGTCGTACGCCGCGTGGTTCTGCAGCAGGATGCACACGTCGGCACCGTCGAGAGCCGAGTCCAGGTCGGTGACGGTCGTGAGAGTGGTGCCGCCCAGGTGCCACGACTCCACGTGGGGGTCGTGGAAGCTCACCCGGGCGCCCTTGTCGATGAGCTGCTGGGCGATGGGCTTGGCCGGCGACTCGCGCTGATCGGCGATATCGGGCTTGTAGGTGACCCCCAGCAGCAGGACGTTGGCTCCGCGCAGCGCCTTGCCGTCTTCATTGAGGATGTCCTGGACTCGGCGTACGACGTAGGCCGGCATGCCCGCGTTGATCTCCTGGGCGAGCTCGACGAACCTGAAGGGATAGCCCAGCTTCGCCTGCACCTGGTAGGAGAGGTAGTTGGGATCGATCGGAATGCAGTGGCCGCCCACCCCGGGCCCGGGGTAGAACGCCTGGAATCCGAAGGGCTTGCTGCGCGCGGCTTCGATCACATCCCACAGGTCGATGCCGAGTTCGTGGCAGAAGCGGGCCATCTCATTGACGAGCGCGATGTTGATGTGGCGGTAGGTGTTTTCGAGGAGCTTGGCCATCTCGGCCTCGCGTGTGCCTCGCGCACGCACGACGGTGTCGACGAAACGACCGTAGAAGTCCGCCGCGGCATCCGTGCACGCGGGCGTGTGCCCCCCCACCACCTTGGGGGTGTTGCGCATGCCGTACGTGGGATTGCCCGGGTCGATGCGCTCGGGACTGAAGGCCAGGTGGAAGTCCTCCCCCGCGACGAGTCCCTTCGCCTCGAGGAGAGGGCGCACCTCGTCGTCGGTGGTGCCGGGGTAGGTGGTGGACTCGAGCACGATCAGGTGGCCCGGGCGAAGGTGCGCGGCGATCGCTCGCGTGGCACCGAGCACCGGGCCGAGGTCCGGACCGCCTTCGGGCGTCAGCGGGGTGGGCACGCAGATGACGATCGCGTCAGCATCGGCGATGACCGACGCGTCAGTGGTGGCCTCGAAGCCGGCCGCCAGCATCGTGGCGATGTCGTCGTCGGAGAGGTC
>CAINGG010000425.1 GCA_903848435.1 uncultured Actinomycetes bacterium
CGCTTGCGGCTGTCTCCGGCCTGCTCACCCTGGCCGCCCCGCTCATCGCGTCGCTCTGCGGGCAGCCGGCCCGCGGGCTCGCGACGACCGACGCCCTGCTGCTCGAGGGCGCGACGCCGCACCCGCAGGACACCCGCCTGGTGCCCGTCATCCTGGAGCGCGGCGACACCGACGTCGTTGCGCGGCGGCTGCGTTTCGGCGGACCCGCGATGCTGCGCGGACTGGCGCTGGCAGACGGCATGGCGGTGATCCCCCCGGGCGCCGGCGGCCGCGGCACGCGCGTCGAGGTGCTCCCGCTCCCCTCCATCGCCTGAGCAGGGCGCTACCGTCTCTAGACGTGGCCCCTAAGCGGCAGCGCACGTCCTCCCTCGACCTGCCCAGTGGGCCAGAGGCCGAGGCGCTGGTCGCCCGCATCAAGTTGCCGTCCAAGTCGTGGGGCCCGATCCGCAACATCCTCGTCCGCCTCGCCCTCGCCGTCGGAGCGCTCGTCGTGGCGGGAGTCGTCGTCTATCTCGAGGGCGACTGCTACGCCGACCGCGGTGACATCGGCGGCATCACGTGGGTTGACGCCTTCTATTACGCCACCGTCAGCCTGTCGACCACCGGCTACGGCGACATCGTCCCGGTCTGCGAGTCCGCGCGCGTGGTCAACATCTTCGTGATCACCCCGCTTCGGTTCCTGTTCCTCATCGTCCTCGTCGGCACGACCATCGAGGTCCTCACGCGCAGGACGCGCGAGGAACTCCGCACAACCCGCTGGAGGCAGCGCGTGCATGATCACACCGTCATCATCGGATTCGGCGTCAAGGGCCGCTCGGCCGCACGCATGCTTCTCGACAGCGGAGTCGAGCCGCTCTCCATCGTCGTTGTTGCCCGCGAACGCTCGGAGATCGAAGAGGCCAACCGCATGGGCCTCGCCGGCGTCATCGGCGACGCGCGACGCGAGGACATCCTCCGCGACGCCGCGACCGAGCGCGCCGCCAAGATCATCGTCGCCACGGACGAGGACGACACCTCGGTGCTCGTGACCCTCACCGCCCGCCGGCTTGCCCCCAAGGCCGAGATCGTCGCCGCCGTGCGCGAGGCGGCGAACGCGCAGATCCTCCGGCAGTCCGGTGCCACCAGCGTCATCCCGAGCGCGGAATCGGTGGGCCATCTCATGGCGCTCTCGCTGATCTCCCCGGTCGCGGGCACCTTGATGGAAGACCTGCTCGACTCCGGACGCGGCCTCGAAGTCATCCAGCGGGTCATCACCAAGGACGAGCTGGGCATCTCGCCCACCGAGATCGATTCGCGCGGTGAGATCGTGCTCGCGGTCATCCGCGGCGACGTCGTCCACCGATTCGACACATCTGACATCCGAATCCTGCAGAAGGGCGACCAGCTCGTCGTCATCCGGCATACCGAGGGCAGCGGCTACACCGCGCCGTCGCGACCCGACTCCTGACATGCGCGCCATCGTCATCACCGAGCCGGGCGGCCCGGAGGTCCTCACCTGGCAGGACGTCCCCGACGTGGAAGCGGGCCCGGGAGAGGTGCTCGTCGACGTCGTCGCGACAGCGGTCAACCGCGCCGACCTGCTGCAGCGCCAGGGCTTCTACCCACCGCCGCCGGGCGCGCCGGCATGGCCGGGCCTGGAGTGCTCGGGCGTCGTCTCTGCACTGGGCGCGGGCGTCACCTCGCATGCGATCGGCGATGAGGTGTGCTGCCTGCTCTCCGGCGGAGGGTACGCCGAGCGGGTCGCCGTACCTGCGGGTCAGGCGATGCCGCTGCCCCCGGGAATCGGGCTGATCGAGGCGGCGGGACTGCCCGAGGTCGCGTGCACGGTGTGGTCCAACCTGGCGATGGTTGCGCACCTGCAGCGCGGCGAGTGGCTGCTGGTCCACGGCGGCGGCAGTGGCATCGGCACCATGGCCATCCAGGTCGCCCGGGCCCTCGGTGCACGCGTCGCCGTCACCGCGGGATCGGCGGCCAAGCTCGACGCGTGCGCGGCCCTCGGGGCCGAGGTGCTCATCGATTACCGGGAGCAGGACTTCGTGTCCGTCGTCGAGACCGAGACCGCGGGCCGCGGGGTCGACGTGATCCTGGACAACATGGGCGCAAAGTACCTCGAGCGCAACATCTCGTGCCTTGCGCGCAATGGTCGTCTCGTGGTGATCGGCATGCAGGGCGGCACGCTCGCCGAGCTCGACATCACCACGCTTCTGCGCCGCAACGCCGCTGTCTTCGCCACGACGCTGCGCGGGCGCCCGACGTCGGAGAAGGTCGCGATCTGCGACGAGGTCGAGCGGCATGTGTGGCCGTGGATCGGGGCGGGCATCGTCGAGCCCGTGATCGACCGGGTCATGCCCATCACCGATGCCGCTGCTGCCCACGCAGCCCTCGAGGCCGGCGCGGCCACGGGCAAGATCGTGCTCGAAGTCAGCCCTTCGCGCTGAACGGATCGCGCTCCGACTCGGCAAGCAGCGCATCAATCAATTGAGCGACGCCCTCTTCACTGTTGGGCGGAAGCACGTGGGTGGCAATGTCGATGACATCGGGGTGGGCATTGGCCATTGCGTACGACGTGCCCGCCCAGGCCAGCATCGGCAGGTCGTTGGGCCCATCACCTGCGGCGACGACGTGCAGGGCACCGTGGCCTTCGGCGGCTGCGACGCGGGCCAGCGTCGTTGCCTTGCTGACACCGGGTGCGCAGATCTCCAGGAGTGAGTCGTCGAACCCAGCGTGGGTGACCTCGACCAGGCCATCGAGAGCGGCGTAGCCCCCACGGATGAAGGCCTCGGGATCAATGTCGAGGCCATCGCCCGGCCGCACCAGGATCTTGACGACGTCATCGTGCTCCACCAGCTCCTCGATGGGTGCCACGTGCGTCTCTCGGGGTACCGGCCAGCGCGGGGTGTAGCCGTCGCCGAGGGCGAACTCCGTAGCGTCGGCCAGCGTGGCGTCAAGGTCGTCGTACGACGATCCGCCCGTCGGGGCGAGTCGCCCACCCGGTCGCGACCGCTCGACGGCGAACACCACCCCTGGCATGACCGCGCGCAGACGCTCGATTGAAGCAAGGGCGTCATCGCGCGAGATCGGGAAGATCTCGGTGACGCGGCCGTCGGCAAGGTCGAGGACCACCCCGCCATTGGCCGCGATACCGACGCCGCGATGGCCGGTCATCTCGACGATCGGCGAGATCCACCGCGGGGGGCGGCCGGTCACGATGACCAGGTCGAGATCACTGTCGCGCAAGGCGTCGAGCGCCTCGCGCGTGCGGACGCCGACGGAGCCGTCCGGGAGCAGGAGGGTGCCGTCGAGGTCGGAGGCCAGGAGGCGAACTCCCGAGGGGACCGGGATCACGTGCGAAGCCTCCGATTCCACGAACGCCATGCTGTCAGGTCGGGTACCGTCCCCAGAACCCGGTGCTTCCCCGCCGGAAGGCCCGACAGCGAAAGGCAGATCCATGGACGACACAGTGCAGCAGCACAAGTACGTGCTCAACGAAGACCAGATGCCCACCACCTGGTACAACCTGATCGCCGACCTGCCCTCGCCGCCACCTCCGCCGCTGCACCCGGGCCGCATGGATCCTGTCGGTCCAGACGATCTGGCACCGCTCTTCCCGATGGACCTCATCATGCAAGAGGTCACCGGCGAGCGTTACGTCGAGATTCCCGGCGGCGTGCTCGATGTCTACCGGCAGTGGCGCCCGTCGCCGCTCTTCCGCGCCCATCGCCTTGAGAAGCTGCTCGGCACACCCGCGCGCATTTACTACAAGTACGAGGGTGTCTCTCCGGCAGGCTCACACAAGCCCAACACGTCGGTGCCGCAGGCCTACTACAACAAGAAGGAAGGCACCAAGAAGCTCACCACCGAGACCGGTGCCGGCCAGTGGGGCACTGCCCTCGCCTTCGCTTGCGCGCTCTTCGGCATCGAGTGCGAGGTGTGGCAGGTCGGGGCGTCGTACGACGCCAAGCCCTACCGACGACTCATGATCGAGACGTTCGGTGCGCAGGTGCATCGCTCACCGAGCGATGTCACGGCCATCGGTCGCGAGCTCGCCAAGGATCCCAACAACTGGTCCGGGTCGCTCGGCATCGCCATCTCCGAGGCGGTGGAGGTCGCGGCGACCAATGCCGATACCCGCTATGCGCTCGGCTCGGTGCTCAACCACGTGCTCCTGCACCAGACGATCATCGGCGAGGAGGCCCTGCTTCAGCTGCAGATGGCCGGCGATACGCCCACCCACATCGTCGGCTGCACCGGTGGCGGCTCCAACTTCGCCGGCCTGTCATTCCCGTTCTTGCGCGAGAAGCTTGCCGGCAAGATCAACCCGCAGATCACGGCGGTCGAGCCGGCCTCCTGCCCGTCGCTCACTCGTGGCGTCTACGCCTATGACTTCGGCGACACCGCGGGCATGACACCGCTCATGAAGATGCACACGCTGGGTCACCAGTTCATCCCGGACCCCATCCACGCCGGCGGCCTGCGCTACCACGGCATGGCGCCGCTCATCTCGCATGTCTACGAGCTGGGCCTTATGGACGCCGTGGCGATCCCGCAGACCGAGTGCTTCGCGGGGGCGGTGAAGTTCGCTCGCAGCGAGGGCATCGTGCCCGCGCCGGAGCCCACGCATGCGATCGCCCAGGCGATCCGCCTGGCCGAGCAGGCCAAGCAGACCGGCGAGGAGACCGTGATCCTCACCGCGCTGTGCGGCCACGGCCACTTCGACCTTGCCGCCTACGAGAACTTCCTCGCGGGCAACATGGTCGACGAGTCGCTGTCCGACGAGCGCTTCGCTCCGGCCCTGGCCAACCTGCCGCAGGTCTGATCCGATCCCCCGACTGAGGGGCGTTCCGCGTGAGCGGGGCGCCCCTCAGTCGCATTCTCCGGGCGGAAAGTGTCACCTGGTGAAGCACACCGCCCGAAAGACGGCCATCACCCTGCTCACGACGTGGGCAGGCTCCAGCGCGCAATGACCTGGGTGAGCGCGCTTTCGTCATCGCCCGTCGTCAGTCGACCGGTCAGCGTCACAGAGCCGAGCCTGCCCTTGCGCGGTGCGACGAGGGTGACGCTGATGTCACTCAACTGCACGCCATCTCCGGTGACCTCGCCGACGATCTGCGCGCCGGGGCGATCGATCGCGACGTACGTGCCCTCCTGCGCCTGTCCGTCCGGGCCGATCAGTTGCACGACGGCCTGCTGATTGCGGCGCCCAGTGACGACAACCTGCGTGGAGATGCCCGGCGCGACCTCCCGCTCGACAGACACGGCGCCCGCGACCCCGTCGAGCGTGAGCGAGACCGGGCCGAGCGAGGAGTTGGTCGCGGGTTCCTGCCCGAGCGGGCTGATATCGAGCACGAGGGTGCCGTCGGGCCGCACGCTGGCACTGAGCACCGTGAAGGCGATATCGCCGGCGGGACTGGCAAGCAATCCGCTCGGGCCCGGCTGCGCCATCGCCGCCGTCGTTCCGTCGTCGGATGGCCGCCAGCCCAGGCTGAGCATGGCCTGCTCCGTCGACATCGTGCCGGCGAGGCGCTGCGGCGGGCCGGTGAACCACGAGACCTGGTTCTGCGTTCGGGCAAGCGTCAGGCGAATCGGATCGCCACCGGAGACGAGCGAGGCATCCTCTGCTCGCTGCACGAAGACGACCTGGCTACGCGCGGATCCAGGTCGCACGGGAGCGGGCACGGGCGTGATCGTCGGCGCGGGCGTGGGAGTTGGCGACGCACCCGTGGGTGGCGGACTGGATGTGGGTACGGCGGTTCCGGACGGCGAGCAGGCCGCGACGAAGGTGAGGCAGAGCGCGGCAGCGAGCCGCCGCATCAGGACGGCCGGAGGACGTCGGTGCCGAGGAAGGGCTGCAGGGCTGCCGGCACGCTGACCGATCCGTCAGCCTGCTGGTGGTTCTCGAGGATCGCGACGATGATGCGGGGCATGGCGCACAGCGTGCCGTTGAGCGTCGCGAGCGCCCGCGTCTCATCGCCATCGCGCATGCGGATGCCGAGGCGACGAGCCTGGAACTCCGTCGTGTTGGAGGTCGAGGTGACCTCGCGGTAGGTGCCCTGGGTCGGGATCCACGCCTCGATGTCGAATTTGCGGGCGGCGCTCGACCCCAGATCGCCGGTGGCGACGTCGATCACGCGGTAGGGGATCTCGAGCTTGTCGATGAACTCGCGCTCCCACCCGAGGATGCGCTCATGCTCAGCCTCGGCGTCCTCCGGACGGCAGAAGACGAACATCTCGACCTTGTCGAACTGGTGCACGCGGATGATGCCGCGAGTGTCCTTGCCGTAGGACCCGGCCTCGCGACGGAAGCACGACGACCAGCCGACGTAGCGGAGGGGGAGCGAATCAGCAGGCAGGATCTCGTCGGAGTGCAGTCCGGCGAGCGGCACCTCGGCGGTGCCGACGAGATACATGTCGTCCGACTCGATGCGGTAGACATTTTCGGCCGCCTGGCCGAGGAAGCCGGTGCCCTCCATCGCGCGCGGAGACACGAGCACGGGCGGGATCACCGGAATGAAGCCGTAGGACGTCGCCTGCGCGATGGCCAGGTTGAGCAGAGCGAGCTCGAGCATCGCGCCGGGCCCGGTGAGGAAGTAGAAGCGCGATCCCGACACCTTGGCGCCACGCTCGACGTCGATGGCGCCGAGGAGTTCACCGAGCTCGAGGTGATCTCGGGGCTCGATACCCTCTGCTGCGAAGTCGCGAGGCGTGCCGATCACCTCGAGGACAGCGAAGTCAGCCTCTCCACCGACCGGCGAGCGCATGTCGACGACATTGGAGACCAGCAGCCAGGCCTCGTCTGCCTCCTGCGCGGCGCGCGTCGCCTCAGCATCGGCCTGCTTCACCCGGTCGGCCAGACCCCCCGCTTGCGCCATGAGCCCGTCGAGCTGGGCCTTGGCTGCTGAATCCTCGGGGTTCTTCTTCACCGCTCCCTGGAGCGGACCGATCTGCTTCGACAACTGCTTCTGCTCGGCCCTCAGCTCGTCGTAGTCGTGCTGGGCCTGGCGGCGCTGCCGGTCGAGTTCGACGAGGCGATCGACGATCGCGACATCCTCGCCACGACGCGACTGTGATTCGCGCAGCACATCGGGCGACTCGCGAAGGATCTTGGGGTCGATCACGCGTCAAGGTTAGAGGTAGAGCCCGTCGCTTCTTCTTGCGGTCCCGACTGAACGTTCAGATAGGACGAGCGATTTCCCTTCGTGTGCGCGGCGTGGCACACTCGCTCGTCCGTGCCCGATTCCCCGGGGTATCGAGGAGGTTCCGTTGGATTACTGCTGGCTCACTCCCAAGGCGCAGGCGCGGCCTGCAGGCGACAAGGGCTGGGGCTCGTTCACTACCGAGACCATTGCCAAAGGCGAGACCGTGGCGGCATTCGGCGGCTGGGTCGTCACCCACGGCCAGCTCGAGACCATGTCGCTGGACCGCCAGCACCGGTCGATCCAGATCGACGCCGACCTCTACCTCGTCTCCGACGAGACCCCCGAGCCCGGCGACATGCTCAACCACTCCTGCGAGCCCAACTGCGGCCTGGCCGGCTCGCAGATCCTCGTGGCCATGCGCGAGATCGCGCCCGGCGAGGAGCTGTCCTTCGACTACGCCATGTGCGACGCCAGCGACTACGACGAGTTCCGCTGCCTGTGCGGCGCGACGACGTGCCGCGGCGTTGTCACGGGGTCGGACTGGCGCCGTCCGGATTTGCAGGCGAAGTACGCCGGGTGGTTCTCTCCCTATCTCGTCAGCCGCATCTCCGCCCTGACGCCGTAGCTCCCGCGTAGCCTGTGGGCGTGCTGCCCCCGGGTTACACCGCGCGTCCCCTCGAATTCCACGAGGTCGACGGATTCCTCGACGGTCCCGACGTCGATCTGGCCTATGAGGTTGTCTGCGCCGCGGACGTCGGCGTTCTTGCTGTGGCAGAGGCCAGCCGTGAGTCGGTGCGCTCCAATCTCATCAATCCCGACGCCGCCACCGGCGAGCATCGACTCGTCTCCACAGCGGGCGGCGACCCTGTTGCCCTGCTCATGATCGAGAAGGACACGGCCGCCAAGACCATCTACGTCGATTCCTACGCCGCTCCCACCCACGGGCGCCTCCTGCTGTCACCCCTCGTGGCCATGGGACTCGACGCCGCAGCACGCCTCAAGGACGGCGAGGACTGGAAGATCGAAGCGGGCGCCTTCGAGCAGGACGAGGTGTACCGAGACGTTCTCGAGGCCGCTGGCTTTCATGAGGTACGCCGTTTCTGGCACATGCACATCGACCTAGAACGCGATCACCTGACACCGCCCGAGCCTCCCGCGGGCGTGACTCTCACCGTCGCCGACTCCGACGCCGATCGCCGTTTGCTGCATCGCCTGGATGAGGTGGCCTTCGCCGATCACTTCGGCTTCGTACCCCACCCCTATGACGACTGGATCTCGTGGTTCGCCGATCAGATC
>CAINGG010000426.1 GCA_903848435.1 uncultured Actinomycetes bacterium
CTCCGGGACCTCGGCAACACGCTGATCGTCGTCGAGCATGACGAGGAGACGATCCGCACCGCCGACTGGGTCGTGGACATCGGCCCGGGCGCGGGGGAGCACGGCGGGCGCATCGTCGTGTCGGGTCCCTACGAGGAGCTCATCAGCTCACCCGAGTCCATCACGGGCGCCTACCTGTCCGGGCGCCTGGAGATCGAGGCGCCACTCGTGCGCAGGCCGCGAGACCCTGCGCGCACCCTCGTCGTGCACGGCGCCCGGGAGCACAATCTCCAGGACGTCACGGCGGAGTTTCCGCTGGGCTGCTTCGTGGCCATCACGGGAGTGAGCGGCTCAGGCAAGTCAACGCTGGTCAACGACGTGCTCTTCGCGGTGCTTGCCCGCGAACTCAACGGCGCGCGCATCGTTCCGGGCAAGCACCGCAAGGTGTCCGGGCTCGAGCACGTCGACAAGGTGGTCCATGTCGACCAGAGCCCCATCGGGCGTACGCCGCGCAGCAACCCGGCCACCTACACCGGCGTCTTCGATCACATCCGCAAGCTCTTCGCCGAGACGGCCGAGGCCAAGGTGCGCGGCTACCTCCAGGGACGCTTCTCCTTCAACGTCAAGGGCGGCCGCTGCGAGGCGTGCGCGGGCGACGGCACGCTGCGCATCGAGATGAACTTCCTGCCGGATGTCTACGTGCCGTGCGAGGAGTGCCACGGCGCCCGCTACAACCGCGAGACGCTCGAGGTGCACTACAAGGGCAAGACGATCGCCGAGGTGCTCGACATGCCGATCGAGGAGGCGCTGGAGTTCTTCGCGGCCATCCCCGCGATCGCGCGTCACCTGCAGACGCTGGTCGACGTGGGCCTGGGCTACGTCCGGATGGGGCAATCGGCACCCACGCTCTCGGGCGGGGAGGCCCAGCGCGTCAAGCTTGCCGCCGAACTCCAGAAGCGATCGACCGGCCGCACGGTCTACGTGCTCGATGAACCCACGACGGGCCTGCACTTCGAGGACATCCGCAAATTGCTCGGCGTGCTCCAGTCGCTTGTCGACAAGGGCAACACCGTCATCGTCATTGAGCACAACCTCGATGTGATCAAGTCGGCGGACTGGCTCATCGACATGGGGCCCGAAGGCGGTGCGCGCGGAGGGACCATCGTCGCCGAGGGCACGCCCGAGGACGTCGCGGCGGTCCCCGCCAGCCACACCGGGCGCTTCCTCGCCGAGATCCTCGGCACCGCGCGTGCACGCAAGCGCTCCGCCAAGACACGCTCGGCCGGTCAGCGCGCGGTACGCCGTCCCGCGTCCTAGCCTGGTCCCATGACCGACACCCCCGCCATCAGCCGCCGCGGCGTCCTGGCCACCGGATGCGCGCTGGGCGGTGCGGCCGTTCTGGCGGCCTGCGGCTCCTCCGGTGGCGAGGCGGCGTCCACGACCGCCGCCTCGTCCACCGACGCCGGCGGCGCCGGCACCGTGCTCGCAACCGTCGGCTCGATCCCGGTCGGCGGCGGAGCCGTCTTCGAGGGGCCGAAGGTCGTCGTGACCCAGCCCCAGGAGGGCACCATCAAGGGCTTCTCGGCGGTCTGCCCGCATCAGGGCTGCCTGGTGAGTGAAGTCGTGGACAACGAGATCCTCTGCCCCTGCCACGGGTCGCTCTTCTCGGCCGAGGACGGCGCCGTGATCCAGGGGCCCGCCACGAAGGGCCTCGCGGCCGCCAGCGTCAGCGTCGCGGGCGACGAGATCGTCCTGGGCTGACGCGGGCCTACGCTGGCCCCGTGGCAGCGGACTTCCGGCCGGAGCCGTCCAGCATCCCGGATGAACCCGGCGTCTACCGGTTCCGTGATGCCGAGGGCCGAGTCATCTACGTCGGCAAAGCCAAGTCTCTGCGTGGGCGGCTGGGGTCGTACTTCGCCGATCCTCGTGGATTGCACAGTCGTACGCGGACCATGGTCGAGGCAGCTGCCTCGGTCGATTGGATCGTCGTCGCCAGCGAGGTTGAGGCGCTGCAATTGGAGTACTCATGGATCAAGGAGTACGACCCGCGCTTCAATGTCCGCTTCCGTGATGACAAGTCCTACCCCTATCTCGCGGTGACGCTGGGCGAGGTCTTCCCGAGAGCACTGGTCACCCGGGGCGCCAAGCGGGCGGGCACCCGCTATTTCGGTCCCTACGCCCACGCCTGGGCCATTCGCGCGTCCCTCGACCTCCTCCTGCGCGTCTTCCCCGTGCGCACGTGCAGTGCCGGCGTATTCGATCGGGCGCGTCGTTCGGGTAGGCCATGCCTCCTCGCAGACATCGGCAAGTGCAGTGCGCCGTGTGTCGGACGCGTCAGCGAGGCCGAGCACCGCGAGATCGCGTTAGAGCTGTGCGGCTTCCTCGGCGGGCAGGCCAAGCCCGTCCAACGCCGGCTGCGCGATGCGATGCTTGAGGCGTCGGCGGCGCAGGACTTCGAGCGCGCAGCCCGATTGCGCGACGATCTCCAGGCACTTGATCGGGCGCTCGAGCGCAACACGGTCGTGTTCGACGAAAGTGTCGACGCGGACGTCATCGGCATTGCGCTCGACGAGCTCGAGGCCGCCTTCGAGGTCTTTCACGTGCGCGGCGGACGAA
>CAINGG010000427.1 GCA_903848435.1 uncultured Actinomycetes bacterium
AGGGCGGTCGCCCCGACGAGGTAGTCGATGGGGCTGATCGCACCGTGCGAACGCATGAATCGCTGCATGAGGGCGCCGGCCACATCGGCGATGTCGGTGGTCACCGGGATCCACGGGATCTGGTCGAGGAACGCCTCCAGCGCATGTCGCTCGGCGTCGCGCACTCCGGCCAGCACCTCCATGCGGGTGACCACGCTCGCCGCGAGGGGGTCGCCGTCGAGGATCGACGTACGCACGGTGCGCACGGCATCAGGATGCCCCCGCAGGTAGTCGACGAAGACGGTCGTGTCAGCGACGATCACGTGAGGCCGACGTCAGCCAGGCGTGCCGCCGCGCCCTGCGCCCGGGTGTCGGGGAGGTCGTCGCGATCGGCCCACAGCCCCGCGGCCTGATCGAGGATGAGAGCGAGCGTGGCGCGCTCCACCGGGCTCGGATAGGCCCGGTCGAGGGCCCGGCGGGTGAGTTCGGCCAGGCCCAACCCGGTGCGCTCGGACTCCTCCAGCAGACGGGCGTATTGGGCGTCCGTGAGCGTGATCTGGGTCCGATGAGACATGATGTAAGGCTACATCACCTGCCGTCTGAGAGGCCCCTGGGAACCGGGCTCTGGAGTGGCAACCCCCGGAACCGCCCCGGGAGCCTGGGAGTCACACCCCTCAAGTGGCGTACGCCCGTGCGCCCGGACCAGGAGATTGTCGTGACACCCGCGCGCAGCCGCGCTATCACCGCCCTTGTCGGCTCCCTCAGCGTGATCGGAGCCCTTCTCACCACCGTCGGCGTCGCCGCCGGGCCCGCCCAGGCCCACGGCACGATGTCCAACCCGCCCTCCCGCATCTGGGAGTGCTTCTACGGCGACCGTACGTCGCCCCTGTGCGATGAGGCCTGGAAGACCAGCCCTCAGGCGCTGTACGACTGGAACGAGATCAACCAGGGTGCGGCCAACGGCCAGCACCGCTCGATCGTGCCGGACGGCAAGCTCTGCTCCGCCGGACGCGACAAGTACGCGATCTTCGATCGCCCGTCCGCGCAGTGGAAGGCGACCAACCTGCGCCCCGATGCCGACGGCAAGTACACGCTCACGTGGACCTCGTCGGCCCCGCACGCGACGCAGTACTACCAGGTCTTCATCACCCGCGCGGGCTTCGATCCCACGACGCAGCCCCTGCGCTGGGCCGACCTCGAGCTCGTACACGACTCGGGCCCGCGCGCGCGCGAGGCCACGACGACGCTGCGCATGGACCTGCCCCAGCGCACCGGTCGGGCGATCCTCTACACCGTCTGGCAGCGCAGTGACTCCCCCGAGGCGTTCTACTCCTGCGCCGACGTCACGCTCGACGGCAGCGGCGTGAACCCGACGCCGACTCCCACGACTCCGGCTCCCACGCCGACGCCTACGCCTACGCCTACGCCGACGATGCCTGGGGTGACCCAGGGCGTGACCGCCACCGCGGTCACCACGAGCGACTGGGGCAACGGCTACTGCGCTGACGTCGCCGTCGCCACGACCTCGACGACCGACAAGCACTGGCGCGTCGACCTGCCCAAGGGCATCACGGTCACATCGCTGTGGAATGGCGTGCGCACCACGCAACCCGACGGCACGATCAGCGTCGGCGGCGCCGCGTGGAACCACATGGTGAAGGCCGGCAGCCCGACCTCATTCGGCTACTGCGCGAACCGCACGACCCCGGCTCCCACGCCGACGCCGACGCCGACGCCGACTCCTACGCCGACGCCCACGCCGACGCCCGCGCCCACGCCGACTCCGACGCCAACGACACCGGCCTCCGGGCGCGTCGAGGTGACGGTCAAGGCCGTCAGCGACTGGGGCACCGGCCGCACGGTCGACGTCACCGTCACGAACGCTCGCACGAGCGCGACGAACGACTGGGCCGTCGCCTTCCCCTGGAATGGCCAGGTCAGCTCGGTATGGAACGCCACGGGATCGGTGATCACCGGCGTCCTCACCGCACGCAACGCGTCGTGGAATGGCGGACTCGCCGCGGGCGCCTCGACGAGCTTCGGCTTCTCCGATGCGACAGCGACCGGTATGCCGCGTCCGACGACGTGTACGGCGACCCTGGGCGGTGCTTCCGTGCCGTGCACCATCACGGTGCAGGGTGCGGCAACGCCGACTCCCACACCCACGCCGACACCGA
>CAINGG010000428.1 GCA_903848435.1 uncultured Actinomycetes bacterium
CGGCTCGCGTGGTCGGTACTCCGCGAGCCCATGATCCTGCTCCTCCTGGCCGCAGCCGCGATCAGTTTCCTGCTGGCCGAGCCGATTGACGCACTCATCCTGGGCTGGCCTCGGTGGCCTGGTTCGAGGCCTATCGGTGGCTTCGCCGCCGGGGAACCTGATCGGGCTCAGGCGCGTCCCCTTCGCTAGGGTCATATGGCCGCATGAAGGAGGAGTCCGTGACGACCGATGCCGTCGCCCCGGAGGAAGAGGCAGAGGACCGGATTCCCCGGGCCCGCGATGCCCGCCACCGCGGTGCCTACGTGGAGATGCTCATCTCTGCGGCGCTCGGTCTCGTGGCCGCGCTCGTCCTATCGATCGAGGCGATCACCTTGGCCGCCGATCCCAATGCGGCGCTGTCCTGCAACGTCTCCGAGACCATTTCCTGCGCCAAGGTCGGGGTCAGTTGGCAGGCCAATGTGCTCGGCTTCCCCAATTCCTTCCTGGGCCTGATCGCCGAGCCGGTCGTCATCACGGTCGCCATCGCCGGCCTGGCCGGCGTGCGCTTCCCGCGATGGTTCATGAATACCGCCATGGTGTTCTACTCAGTCGGGCTGGCCTTCGCCTACTGGCTCTTCTACGAGGCTTACTTCGTCATCGGCGCGCTGTGCCCCTGGTGCCTGCTGGTCACCGTGACCACGACCACGGTCTGGATGAGCCTGCTGCGGGTCAACCTCTCCGACAACACCTTCCGGCTATCGGAACGGGCCCACGAGAGGGCGCTATATGCCCTGCGCATCGGTGTCGATATCTGGCTGACCATCCTCATCATCGCGGTTATGGCCGCCATGATCATCTTCCGCTACATCTAGGCCTTGACCGCCTGGTTTACATATCCCTAGGATGTGTAAACCAAGGGAGGTCTCATGGACCAGTCCACCTGGCGCGATGCCAAGCGCTACCTGTGGATCCTCGGCCTCGCCATGCCGCTGCTGCCCTTCCTCGCGGTCGGTCTGCACCAACTCACCGGGTGGGGCGTGTGGCTGTGGCTCGGGCCCATCGTCATCCTCGGCATCGTCCCGCTCATCGACTGGGCAGCCGGCCTCGATCCGTCCAACCCTCCCGACTCGGTTATCAAGTCGCTCGAGCAGGACCGCTACTACCGCTGGCTCACCTACCTCTTCCTGCCGCTGCAGTACGCCGGTTTCGCGCTCGCCTTCTGGTACCTCGCCACCGGTGACCTCACGCTGGTCAACAAGATCGGCCTGGCCGTCACGGTCGGCTTCATCGGGGGCCTGGGTATCAACACCGCGCATGAGCTCGGCCACAAGAAGGAGGCGCACGAGCGCTGGTTGTCGAAGATCGCGCTGGCCCAGTCGTGCTACGGCCACTTCTACATCGAGCACAACCGCGGCCACCACGTGCGCGTGGCCACGCCCGCGGATCCGGCGAGCTCGCGCGTGGGTGAGAGCTTCTATCGCTTCTGGCCGCGCACGGTCTTCGGTTCCCTGGCCAGCGCCTGGGAGCTCGAGTCGCGGCGCTACTCCCGCCGCGGCCAGCATCCCTTCCGGATCGGCAATGACGTCATCAACGCCTTGCTCATGACCCTGGCCCTCTGGGCCGTCATGGTCGTATGGCTGGGCCCGGGCATCATCCCGTTCCTGCTCATCCAGGCGTTCATCGCGATCACCCTCCTGGAGGCGGTCAACTACCTCGAGCACTACGGCATGCTCCGCGAGATCGTGGGCCAGCCCGGGCGGCAGCGCTACGAGCGCGTCGAGCCGCGGCACAGTTGGAACTCCAACAACATCGCGACCAACGTCCTGCTCTACCACCTGCAGCGGCACAGCGACCACCACGCGCATCCCACTCGCCGCTACCAGGCGCTGCGCGATGAGAAGGGCGCCCCGTCACTGCCCACCGGCTACGGCGGCATGATCCTGCTCGCCCTCGTCCCGCCGCTGTGGAACCGCGTCATGGACGCGCGCGTTGCCGATCACTTCGACGGCGACATGTCCAAGGCGAACATCAGCCCGCGCAAGCGCGAGCGCATCCTCGCGAAGTGGGGATCGGCCCCTCAGGAAGCGCCCGCACCCCGCCGCGATCTCGTCACCTCCGGTGCTCCGTCGTCGGGCCGGCCGGTCGTGGCCCGGTGCCCGGGCTGCGGCTACGCCTACGACGAGCGCGTGGGCGACGCGCGCGAGGGCTTCCCGGCCGGCACGCCCTGGTCGGCCGTCCCCGACACGTGGTGCTGCCCGGACTGCGGCGTGCGCGACAAGGTCGACTTCGTGGTCGTGGAGGCGGCCAGCGCTTGAGCGCGACCGGCCAGCGCATCATCGAGTGCGCCGCGGAGATGACCGCGGAGTCGGGGTGGTCGTCAGTGACCATGGCAGCCCTCGC
>CAINGG010000429.1 GCA_903848435.1 uncultured Actinomycetes bacterium
AGGCCGGCCGGAGCAGACCGCTCCCGGCAGCCGATGCACGTGCGCACGCTCCGCGCGCGACCAGTCGTCACATCGATCCCGGGGGCCGACCACTCAGACGGATGGAGTGTAGCCCCTGACTCAGGGCGATCCCTCGCCCGGATCGTCCGCCCCCGGCGCGCCTGACCCGGCGGGCTCGGCTGCGGTATCGGAGCGGATGTCGATGCGCCACCCCGTGAGCCGGGCGGCCAGGCGGGCGTTTTGCCCCTCCTTGCCGATGGCCAGGGACAGCTGGTAGTCCGGGACGGTTACCCGTGCCGCGCGAGCCTGCGGGTCGACGATCTCGACGTGGCTGACCCTGGCCGGGGACAGCGCGTGGCCGATGAGTTCGGCGGGATCCTCGCTGTAGTCGACGATGTCGATCTTCTCGCCGCCGAGCTCGGACATCACCTGTCGCACCCGCTGGCCCATGGGGCCGATGCACGCACCCTTCGCGTTGACGCCGGGCACCGTGGAGCGTACGGCGATCTTCGTGCGATGGCCCGCCTCGCGCGCCAGGCCCGCGATCTCGACGCTGCCGTCCGCGATCTCCGGGACCTCGAGGGCAAACAGGCCCCGCACCAGGCTCGGGTGTGATCGCGACACGGTCACCTGCGGGCCGCGCGGGCCGCGGCGTACCTGTGTGACGACGCACTTGATGCGCGTGCCGTGCGGATATGACTCGCCGGGGACCTGCTCCGCCGGCGGCAAAATCGCCTCGACCTTGCCCAGGTCGACGCGCACGACGCGAGGGTCCGAGCCCTGCTGGATGACACCAGACACCAGGTCACCCTCAGTGCCACTGAACTCGCCGAAGGTGCGATCCTCCTCGGCTTCCCGCAGTCGCTGCAGAAGGACCTGCCGGGCGGTGGTGGCGGCGACACGACCGAATCCCGTCGGGGTGTCGTCGTATTCGCGAGGCACGGGCGGTGCCGTGCCCGCCACCTGGTCCTCGTCGAGCAGCTCTTCACGCGCCCAGACCGTCACGTGGCCGGTCTTGCGATCGACCTCCACCCGGGCGCTGGCAGCGGCCCCTTCCGTGCGCTGGTAGGCGACGAGCAGGGCCTGCTCGATTGAGTCGATGACGAGATCCCACGAGAGTTCCTTCTCGCGCACGAGGGCCTTCAGGGCATTGACGTCGATATCCATCTCACTCCCCTTCCTCGTCGGTGCGGCGGAACTCCACCTGGACGCGCGCCTGCGCGACATCGATCATCGCGCCGGTCCACGGACCCGTCGACGTGTCGATGGTCACGCTGTCGTCCGTCGAGTCCACCACTCGCCCGTCGACGGCCGTGCCGTCCGTCAAGCGGCACGAGACGAGTCGCCCGCGTGCCCGACGCCAGTGACGCGGTTGCGTCAGCGGCCGGTCGACCCCGGGCGAGGTCACCTCGAGGACGTAGGGCGCACTGCCCAGGGCATCGGACGCGTCGAGCACGTCGGACACAGCCTTGCTGACATCGGCGACCGCGTCGAGGTCGATGCCGCCGTCGCGATCGACGACCACGCAGACGCGCCTGCGTCGCCCTGCGGCGGTGACCTCGACGTCCTCCAGGTCAAGGCCCAGGCCCTCGACGACAGGCGCCAGGAGGGCGCGAAGGGTCGTGTCGACCATGGCACCTCCCGTATTCACCTGTCGGCCGTCGGCCACGTGCACGCGCTACGGCGAGGGTACTCGCTGCCGTGGCATGCTGACCGCGTGGGAAACCCGGGGCAGGAGGCGGGCTTGCGCCTGACCCGCCGAGCGACCCTGGCCCTCCTCGTCGGCGCCGGCGTGGCCGCCTGCTCCCCGGGCGACAACGCCGATCCAGAGCCGTCGCCGACACCCGACCCCGATGCGCTCACGCGCGAGGACGTCGCGGCCCAGGAATGGGCACTCGTCGCGCTGTACGACGCGGCGATCGCGACAGAGCCGGGGCAGGCCAAGGCCTTGGCCACAATGCGCGATCAGCATGTCGAGCACGCCTCGGCCCTCGGATCGACGACGCCAGGCGCGTCGGCGCCGGCCAGCGCAGCGCCGGACCGCGCCCAACTGGCTGCGGCCGAGGAGGAGGCAAGTCGCGCCCGCGTGACGTCGTGCTCCCGCGCTGTCGACGCCGAACTCGCTCGACTCCTGGCCCTGATCGGCGCGTCCGAGGCCGGGCACGCGGCGTACCTCAGGACGGGGTCGGCATGAGCGCGCTGGCCGACGCCATCGCGGGCGAAGAGGCGGCCGTCTACGCCTACGGCCTCGCGGGAGCGCGCCTGTCCGGGGCCGCACGCGACCGAGCGCTGGGCGGACTCGCGGCCCATCGCGCACGCGTACTGCAGTTGCGCGAACGTGCGGGGAGCGTCCCGGGGGCTGCGGGCGGCTACGACGTGGCGGCGCCCGTCGACGAGGACGAGGCGCGCGGCTTGCTCGCCGACGTCGAGTCGAAACTGGCGGCGACCTACGCCGACCTCGCCGCCGCGACCTCCGGCGACGAGCGCGTCAATGCGGCGCTGGCTGCCTGCGAGTGCGAGGTCCGTGCCATCGGCTGGGGCGGCGAGCCCGAGGCCTTCCCCGGGCGCGAGTGACCCATCCACCGCGAATCGGCGTCCCGTAGGCACTAGCGTCGCTTCCAGCCGCCTCACCCTCGGAGGTTTCGATGAAGGCTCCCATCGTCTTCACTGCCATCGCGACCCTTGTCATCGCCGGAGGTGCTGCAGCCCAGGCTGACCCTGCCGACGAGATCCCGGTCGGCCCATACACGTCATCTGCACTCAGCGAGAATGCCCTTAACCCGACGATCATGAACTCCCCGGTGGGCCAGCCGGTGGCTGACGTTTCCATGGTCCGACTCGACGACGGAACGATTCGCGCGTTCCTCTTCGTTCAGACCAAGGGCCTCGAGGCCGCCGACTCCCACGATGGCGGCAAGACGTTCACACGTGTGGGCAGCGTCTTCGGCAGCGACAACGGCTACGGATTCCCCCGCGTGGTCAAACTGGACGACGGCCGCCTGCGCCTGTATTCCGCGAGCGCCGGCAGCATCGCGTGCCTCATCTCTGACAACGGGCTCAACTTCACCCTGGAAAAGGCCACGTGCATTGATAGTGCCCCATTCGGCACCAGCATCACCGGGCCAGGCATCGTGCGCCTCCAGGACGGTACCTACCGCGCATTCTTTTCCGATCACGTGATGGCTGGTGGCGGTCCAACTCCTCACCAGATCTTCAGCGCCGCCTCCCCCGATGGCCTCAACTGGACGGCCGACCAGGGTGTTCGCTACGGGCCAGGGTCGAACATCTCTCGTTCGGGCGAGCACCCCGCAGCCGTGCTTCACCCCGACGGCTCGGTGGGACTCTTCGCCTTTGACAACGGTGCAGGCGGTGGGCCACTGGCCCTGTACTACGCGAGGAGTACCGACGGTGGCCTGACGTTCGGGGAGCCGTCGCGGGTGCCGCTGAC
>CAINGG010000430.1 GCA_903848435.1 uncultured Actinomycetes bacterium
CGTGACCGGGTGCGCGCCGCGGTTCAGCACAGTCGCGCCGAGTGGCCGCGCACGCGCATCACCGTGGCTCTGCTGCCGAGTTCGCTGCCCAAGCGCGGTTCCGGTCTGGACGCGGCGATTGCTATCGCGGTCCTGGCCGCAGCGCGCCAGGTCCCGCCCGAAAGCGCGGCCCGGGTCTGCGTGCTCGGCGAACTCGGGCTCGACGGGCGGCTGCATGCAGTGCCCGGTGTCATCGCCGCGGCCCTGGCCGCTCGCGACGTGGCCGGCGTTCGCCTGCTCGTCCCCGAGGCCAACCTCGGCGAGGCGCTGCTCGTGCCGGGACTCGATGTCGGCGGGGTACGCGACCTCGACCACCTCATCGCGATCCTGCGCGGCGATGCCCACGCGAGCGATCGTCCGGCGGAGACGATTCCCGACCTCGAGGCCCCGCCGCCTGACCTCGCCGACGTGCGCGGGCAGCCCGAGGCGCGCGGCGCTCTCGAAGTGGCGGCCGCCGGTGGCCACCACCTGTCATTGGTGGGCGAGCCCGGCGCCGGCAAGTCGATGCTGGCCTCGCGGCTGCCCGGGCTCCTTCCGGCGCTTGACGATGAGGCGGCGTTGGAGGTGACCGCGATCCGCTCGATCGCGGGGCAGTTGTCGCCCGGCGTCGGCCTGCTTCGCCGACCGCCGTTCGTCGCGCCGCATCACACGGCATCGTCGGTGTCCATCATCGGCGGCGGACAGGCGGGCCGCGTCACCGTCGGTGCCGTCACGCTCGCCCATCGCGGAGTCCTCTTCCTCGACGAGGCTCCCGAATTCGCCCGGCCCGTGCTCGAGGCGATGCGCCAGCCACTCGAGGAGGGCGAGGTGCGCGTGGCCCGAGCTGATCTCTCCGTCACCCTGCCTGCCCGCTGCCAGCTCATCCTCGCCGCCAACCCGTGCCCATGCGGTCGGGGCATGGGCGATGGCGCGGATTGCAGCTGCTCGTCCGTCCAGCGACGGCGCTATGCCGCGCGCATCTCTGGCCCGCTCGCGGATCGCATCGACCTGCGCCTGCAGGTACGCCGCCCCGTCGCCGCCGCCCTCGACGCAGAAGGGGAGCGCACCGCAGACGTAGCCGAGCGCGTGCGCGCGGCACGTGAGCGCATGCGCGCACGATGGAGGTCGACACCGTGGCGCGTCAACGCCGATGTCCCGGGCCCTGCCCTTCGGCGCGACTGGCCGTCCGAGTCGGGTGGGGTGGCCCTGCTCTCGCGGGCCGTCACCCGCGGTGCGCTCACGCTGCGTGGCGCCGATCGCGTGCTACGCGTCGGCTGGACCCTCGCGGACCTTGCCGGGCGCACACGCCCGAGCGTCGACGACATCGCGCGCGCGATCGCCCTTCGCGGACCGGAGGCAGCATGAACGCCGTGCCCCTCGGGCGCGAGCACCGCCAGGCCCGCATGCTGCTCACCACGTGGTCGGAGCCCGGCGACGACGACCTCGCGGCGCATGTGGAGGCCGTGGGCGCAGCTCGAGCCGTCGACGAGATCCTGACCGATACCAGTCCGTTGCGACGAGCCGCGGGGTTGCGCACGCGCATCCGCGACGGGCTGCGCAGCGTCGACGAGCTCGTCGCCCCCATCGAGGAGCAGGCCGACCGCTGCGGCGCGCGATTCATCATGCCCGGCGACGCCGAGTGGCCCACGCAACTCGACGACCTGCTCACGCGGGCACCGCTCGGCCTGTGGCTCGCCGGTGCCGCTGACCTTCGCCGCCTCGCGGCGTTCTCGCTGGCCATGGTGGGCGCCCGCGCGTCGACCCCCTACGGCGAAGGCGTCGCACGAGAGATGGCCGCCGACCTCGCAGTGGCGCAGTGGGCAGTGGTCTCCGGCGGCGCCTTCGGCATCGACGCGGCAGCGCACCGCGGTGCCCTTGATGCGCGGGGCGCCACCGTGTGCGTCCTGGCAGGTGGCGTAGACGTTCCCTACCCCCGTGCGCACGAGTCGCTGATCGCTCGCATCCGCGAGCAGGGACTGCTCGTCAGCGAGACGCCGCTCGGCGGAGCGCCGATGCGCCAGCGCTTTCTCACCCGCAACCGTGTCATCGCCGCGCTCGCGCGCGGCACCGTCGTCGTGGAGGCCGCCCTGCGCTCAGGGAGTGGCACGACGGCGCGCGAGGCTCACGCGCTCGGGCGTGCGGTCATGGCCGTGCCGGGCCCGGTGAGCTCCCCCCAATCGGCTGGCTGTCACGCGCTCATCCGCGACATCCATGCGCACCTGGTCACCGGGTCGCGCGACGTACTGCGTCACGTCGACCCCATGGCCGTGGAGCCCGACGACGACTGGCGAGACGACATCCTGGGCCAGCGCGAGGCACGCGTCCTCGACGCTGTCCCGTTACGCCGCCCAGCGCCCGTGTCACGCATCTCCTCGACCGCGGGCCTGGTCGAGGCCGACGTGCTCGCCGCCCTCGGCGTGCTCGAGGCCGAGGGGCTCGTGGAGCGTGTGCCGTCCGGATGGCGGCGTGGCAGCGCGCCCCGCGAGGCTTCGCCCCGCACCATGGACGGGTGAGCACGCCCCTGGCCGACGACGAGGCGTTGCCCGAGGCGCTCTCCGGGGCCCTCGCTCGATTCGACGAGCACCTTGCGGGCGAGCGC
>CAINGG010000431.1 GCA_903848435.1 uncultured Actinomycetes bacterium
CGAGTGACAGCAGGCGCGGCTCTTGAGTGATGTCGACGACGGCGGCAACCCATCCGCCACGGCGCCCGTCCACGCCGACAACCACGGTCATGGAGGAAGCCTCACACACCACCTAGGAATGCGCGCCGGAGGTTCACCACGCCGGCGGGAGCTGGCGACAGCGATCGATGATGCCCTGGAACGTCGGGTTGCTCTCGGGCACTCCGTACTAGTCGAGGAGGAAGGCACGCACGCCCGCTTCGGCGATCAGAATCCAGCCCTCATGCCACATCAAATGGCGCAGGCGGCACCCGATCCTGGGATCCCCGGCGCCCGGGACTGCGGGGGCGACCGAAGGCTGCGACACTCCCGCCATGCCCGAGGGACACGTCGTCCACCGCCAGGCTCGCCGCATTAACCGCGTGTTCAAGGGCCAGGCGCTCGACGTGTCGAGTCCGCAGGGCCGCTTCGATGCCGGTGCGGCGCTGCTGGACGGCACGACCCTGCGCACCGCTGACGCTCTCGGTAAGCACCTCCTCGTCGATTTCGAGGACGATCGCACGCTGCATGTGCACCTCGGCCTCTACGGCAAGTGGACCTTCGGCAAGGGGCCGGCACCTGAGCCGCGCGGCCAGGTGCGGCTTCGCATCGAGGGGGATCAGTCCTACGCCGACCTGCGCGGACCGACCGCCTGCGAGGTGCTTGAGCCCGACCAGGTGGCCGCGCTCGTGGCCCGCATCGGCCCCGATCCCATTCGCAAGGACGCCGACCCCGAGCGCGCGTGGAAGCGAGTGAGCCGCAGCCGAGCCCCGATCGGCGGGCTGCTCATGGATCAGTCGGCGTTCGCCGGGGTGGGCAATATCTATAGGGCAGAGGCGCTTTATCGAGCGGGCATCGATCCCTATCGTCCCGGCCACGACGTGAGCCGCTCGGAGTTCGATGCGATGTGGGGCGATCTAGTGGTGCTCATGCAGGACGGCGTGCGCCGTGGCCGCATCGACACGGTCCGAGACGAGCACTCACCGAGTGCGATGCGACGAGCGGCCAGGCGCGACCGTCACGGGGGAGAGGTCTACGTCTATCGCCGCGAGGGGCAGCCGTGCCTGGTGTGCGGCGACGAGGTGGCGTGGTCTGATCTCGCCGGGCGCAATCTCTACTGGTGCCCTACGTGCCAGTCGTCGTGACCTGAGGCTTGCGGATGCCCGGATGTCCGGGAGGCAGCGTCTTCTTGATGACCCACCACGATGCGGCGATGGTCAGGGCGACGAGTACGTAGAAGAGGAACGGCGTCGCGCCGAGCCAGGCGAGCTGGCCGGCCTGGATGAGCGGCACCTGGATGGCCGCGCGTACGAGGCTGAGGATCGCCCACAGCCAGGTGACTCGCGAGTACGCCTTCAGTAGGTCAGGGTCCTGGCGCCAGCGCATGCCGGTGCCCATGACCGGGCCGATGATCACGCCCATGAGCGGCCGCTTGATGAGGATCGAGCCGGCGAAGGCCAGTGCGCTGAGGATGTTGGCGAGCACGCGAATCTGGAAGAAGCCGAGCGGGTCGTCCTGGTAGGCCGCGAAGAGAGCGGCGATGGCGACGCCGATAAGGCCGGAGAGCACCCGGATGGGCTTCTCGCGTCTGGCGATCTTGATGCCGGCCAGGACGACGGCCACGCCCAGCGCTACCCCGACGGCCACGGCAAGGCTGTTACCGGAAGCGAAGTAGGCGAGCACGAAGAGCACCGTGGGCGCCATCGACTCGACGGCTCCCCAGGGGCCGCCGAGGAGGACGTTGAGCGGGTGTCGGTCGTCCGGGGCGGGTGGGGGTGCTTCCTCTCGCTCCTCGCTCACGACCTCAGGGTATCGCCGTGCATCCCCACGCTTGGACGTCGTACGGTTCACGTGTGATGTCACGATCCCTGAGCGTCTTGGTGGCCCTTGTCTTCGTCAGCATGGGACTGATGGGCGCCCCATCTTCTGCGGCGACGACCCCGACGGCGTCCTCGGGAGCCGTCGTCGATACCGAGCCGCAATCCGCTGTCCTCGACGCCCGTCAGCGACACACGGAGTTGTTCGATGTGCAGTTCGTGGCCGCTGCCGGCGAGACGCGATTCGCGGGCACTGCGCTCGTGGTGCAAGATGCCGTCAACACGCAGCCCAGTGAGCTCTTCGTGGGCGTGACGCTGACGTGCACCAGCCCGAGTGGCAAGGCGCATGTGGTCGAGACGGGGCGCAACGTATGGCCCGATGCTGCACCCTTCGCGATTCCGATGGGGCTCACTTTCGTGACGGACGTTGCCGGCACCTACAAGTGCCAAGCCGACGTCATGATGTGCAATCCCGGCAATTGCACGTCGCCGACGGGCACCGGGCGACTTCGGATCGTGACGGCGAAGACCGGACCCAAGCGCTACTCCCTGATGTACGTGAGCGGCCCCCTTCCGACCTGGGCCACCAATGTGAAGATGTCGGCGAGCGGCAATCGCATCGTCGAGCCTGGCTCGACGCTGCGGATGGTCGGCTCATTCAAGGTGAATGACCTGTCGGAACTCGTCCGGGTCGGCGCGATCTTCTCCGTGTCGAATTGCATTGAGAAGGCGTATCCCGACGTCTGCAAGAAGGCGAAGAAGACATCGATTCAAGGGTCGGCCACGGCCACAGTCGGACTGTCGCTCGCGCAACGTGCCACGACACCGGGCACGACGTGCGCATCAGCCAAGGCGACCGAGGAGACCGGAAGCACCTCGACGACTATTACCTGGCAGATGCACCACGCGGTGCTCGCGACATGGATCGATAACTTCATACTCTCGACGGCACCCGGGTGCGGCACGACGATTGACGTGGTGATGACGATCCGGGCTGGATCGGGCAACGCCATCGCTATAGAGGCGAATTCGCGGACCAAGATCACGAGCCTGGTGCACACGATTCCGGGTGGAATCCTGCCGCTGCCGAGCTAGGTAGTTTCCGCTCGTCTCAGTGTTCGTGTCCCACCAGCCACTCCCTAGACACGCCGGGCGCTGCGAATGCTCGGGACGCCCCCAGCTCGCGGGACCATAGAAGTCATGGGGGGACGGCATGCGGCTAAGGCGTCGGCCAGCGGCAGACGCCGCCTTCGTCTTGGGCTGATTGCTTGCCTCGCCGCCGTGGTTGCATCGGCCTGCTTCGGCAGTGGCCTCATTGTTGGCCTGGCATCACCGTGGGGCTCCATGGACCTGGCGGTCGCGTCCATCGTGACGACCGCACCGCCTGGACCTGCCGAGGCTTCGCAGTCCGCGTCATCGCCAGCAACGAAGGCGAGCGTGCGACCGGAATCCAGGGTGGAGACGGCCGACACATCCTGGCTGCAGGTGATTCAGGCGGAAGCGAGCGTCGGGGATGACAAGCCGCCTGCAGACGTGCAGCCCGGTCGCACCGTGTCGATCCTCGGCGTGGGCGACATCCTGACCCACAAGGAGATCCTCGCCCAGGCCGTCGAGGACGCCGATGCCCGGCCCATTGACTTCCGTCCGCAACTGCAGGGAATTGAGGGACTGGTCTCGTCCGCTGACCTGGCGGTGTGCCACATGGAGTACCCCATGGGCACCGCCGAAGGACCGTGGACGGCGTGGCCGGGAATCCCGGATGCGCCTCCGCAGCTTGCGGAGGCGGTAGCGGACGTCGGCTTCGATGCGTGCAGTACGGCGTCGAATCACGTCCTTGACCAGGGTTTCGACGGGCTCACGCGTCTGCTCGATGGCCTTGATGCCGAGGGCCTGGCCCATGCGGGTACTGCCCGCACACAGGGCGAGGCCGCGAAGCCGACCATCATTGACGTCAAGGGCGTGCCCGTGGCCCTGCTGTCGTACTCCTACAGCCTCAATGGGATCCCGTGCCCCGTCGAGCACGAGTGGTGCGCCAACCTGATTGACGTCGACCGCATGATCGGTGAGGCAGAAGTCGCGCGCTCCCTGGGCGCACGAATTGTCGTGCTCAGCCTCCACGCGGGTGACGAGGGCGTCACGGCACCGTCGGCGCAGCAGCTCGACGCCGTGCAGCAGATGGCGGACTCCGGGCAGGTCGATCTCGTGCTAGGCCACCACGTGCACGTCGTCCAGCCGGTCGACCGTGTGGGCAACATGTGGGTCGTCTACGGCCACGGCAACCTACTAACCGCACAGTCGCGTAAGGACCCGCGCTCGGGCGACGGGCTGATCAGTATGTTCACGTTCACCGAGCAGGAGGACGGCAGTTTCGTCGCGACGGATGCCGTTGGCTACGCCGTCCACAATGACGACTTCCCGTTCCGGCTTTCCCTCGTCCCCGACGAGTCGGCGCGCACATGGGAGCAGGCTGCCACGTGGGTTCGCACCGAGCCGGCCGTCATGAGCTACGCGGCCGACGAGAAGGGCTTCCGGCTCATGCCCTGGACGAGTTCTACGCTCTGATCCTCGCGTTGTCAGGGTCGTACATCGGCCGCAGAGATGCGCTCGCCGGGTAGCGCTTGCCCGCGACGTCCACCTCCCAGGCGCCGGAGCTGATGAGGTCGGCCGTCACCGGCTCACCCGGATCGATCATCGCCAGGCCCACCGCGCCGCCGAGCGTGTGGCCGTAGCTGGCCGCGCGTACGTAGCCGACGGGAACGCCCTCTCGGTAGACGATCTCGCCGTGGAACATCAGCGGCTCCGGATCGAGCAGGCGCACCTGCGCGAGGCGCTTTGTGAGCGGTCCGGACTCCTTGAGCTTGACCACCGCCTCGCGCCCGATGAACTCCTTGTCGAGGTCGACCGCGAAACCGAGGCCAGCCTCGAGGACCGAGTCGGTGTTGTCGATGTCATGGCCGTAGTCGCGGTAACCCTTCTCCATGCGCAGGCTCGACAGGGCCTTCAGGCCCGTGTGGCGCAGGCCGATCGGGTCGCCGGCCTCACGCAGGCGCTCGTAGACATGCATGGCCTGCTCGGCGGGAACGTAGAGCTCGTAGCCAAGCTCGCCGAGGTAGGTGATGCGCACGCACAGGGCTCGCGCGTAGCCCAGGTCGATCTCGCGAGCCGTGCGGAAGGGGAACGCCTCATTCGACATGTCGACCGACGTGATCGACTGAAGCAGCTGGCGCGAGAGCGGGCCTTGCACGTTGATCTGCGCGTAGGCCGAGGTCATGTCGGTGACATACGCGCGATCGTCACCCATGTGGCGACGCATCCATGACTCCACGTGACGATGAGCGGTGTCGGATGCGACGACCCAGAAGCGATCGTCGTCGAGTTTGGTCACGGTCAAGTCGGCCTCGAGCAGGCCGCCGTCGTTGAGCCACTGTGTGTAGGTGATGACGCCCGGGTCCCCGTCCACGCGATTGGCCGAGATGCGCTCCAGTGCGCCGCCGGCGTCGGGACCCTGCACGAGGAACTTCGCCATGAACGCCATGTCCATGAGTCCGACGCCCTCGCGGACGGCGCGGTGCTCGTCGGCCCAATAGTCAAACCAGTTCTGACGGCCCCAGCTCAGCTGAGTGACGACCGGCTCGACGCCCTCGGGGGCGAACCAGTCGGCGCCCTCCCAGCCGGATACATCGCGGAAGTACGCGCGGTTCTCCACCAGTCGGTCATGGATGGGGGAGCGCTTGACCCCCCGCGCTGTCTGCATCGACCGCCCGGGGAAGTGCGTCTGGTAGACCATGCCGAGTGACTCGACCGTGCGCGTCGCTCGGTACTGCGGGCTCGTCTGATACGGGTGCAGGCGATCGATGTGGAAACCTGTGACGTCGACGTCGGGCAGCCCGTCGATGATCCACGTGGCCACCGCGCGGCCAATGCCGCCGCCCGTCAGGATGCCGACGGAGTTGAGGCCAGCGGCGACGAAGTAGCCGTCAACCTCGGGTGATTCGCCCACCACGGGTGCCAGATCGGGCGTGAAGGACTCAGGCCCGCAGAAGAACGTGCGGATGCCGACATCCATCGAGACGGGCACACGCGCCATGGCCTTCTCGAGGTAGGGACCCATGCGCTCCCAGTCCGGCGGCAGGGTCAGGAACGACGCGTCCTCGGGTATGCCGTCGACATGCCAGGGGGCGCAGACCGGCTCGAAGAGCCCGATCATCAGGCCGTCGCCCTCGGGGCGGTAATAGCCGTAGGAGCCCGGGTCTTCGAAGACCGGCAGGGTCGGGTCGAGGCCGGGGATCGTGTCGGTGATGAGGTAGTAGTGCTCGGCAGCCTGATTGGGCACGGTCACGCCCGACTTCGCCGCGAGCTGCCGTGCCCACATGCCGGCGCAGTTCACGACGTACTCGCACTCGATGTCGCCGTGCTCGGTGCGCACGCCGGTGACGCGGCCGTCCTTGACGATGACGTCGAGCGCGGGTGTGCCTTCGAGGATCGTCACGCCCTGCATTCGGGCACCCTTGGCCAACGCCATCGTGGCGTCGACGGGATTGACGCGGCCGTCCTGTGGCACGTAGAAGCCCGCGAGCAGGTCATCAGTCTTGGCCGGCGGGAAGAGGTCGGCGATCTCCTTCGGGGAGATTTCGTGGATCTCCACCCCGCAGAGGCGATTGAACGCCGATACGCGCCGGTATTCCTCGAGCCGTCCCTCGTCCGCTGCCGCCTCGATGAATCCGATGGGCGCGAAACCGGTGGACTGGCCGGTCTCGGCCTCGAGTCGGCTGTAGAGGTCGCGCGTGTAGAGGCGCATGCGCGTCGATGTCTCGGAGAACGAGCCGAAGGCGACCATCAGCCCGGCGGCGTGCCAGGTCGTCCCGGACGTGAGGCGGTCGCGCTCGAGCAGCACGGTGTCGGCGCCCCACCCCAGGGGCCCGAGGTGGTAGGCGACCGAGGTGCCGATGATGCCGCCGCCGATTACGACAACGCGGGCCCGCGAGGGCTGCGGCTCCGCCATGAGCCAGACGCTATCGCCTCAGGCCTGTGGCACTTCCGCG
>CAINGG010000432.1 GCA_903848435.1 uncultured Actinomycetes bacterium
CCGCCCGTGATGATTCCCCACCCGCCCTGGATGATGTCGATCAGGCTGCTCACAAAGCCCAGGCCCACGAACACCGTAATGACCACACGGGCCCAATTGGCGCCCCGGCCGAGGAAGATGGCCACGACAATCTCTACGACGGCTATGGCAAGGAAGAGGATCGCCAGCACCAAGAACGTGGTGCCGATCATGCCATGAGCGTGCCTCCCCTCTACCCTGGGGCCATGAGAAGAAGCGCCATGCGGCTATGCGCCGGTGCCATTGGGCTGCTCCTGCTAGCAGCGCCCACCGCTGTCCACGCATCCGACGGCTACGTCGTCGAAGTGACCTCATCAACGCCCGACGTCAAGTACTTCGGCCTGTTTTCCTACGACCGCGCCGTGGTCACGGGACCGAACGACGAGATGGCACGCGTGCTCACCAAGAGGGTGAGGGCGTTCACCATGCCGTGGGTGGACCAATACCGCGACCCTGACGCCAAGACAGTCAAGTACCTTAAGAAGGCACAGCCGGCGTACTTCGGCACCACAGTCGACCCCACACCCAAATGTCTTTCCGGCTATGTCTGCCTATCCCAGCGCTATTCATTTTCCACGCCCCTGATCGCGGGGTCCATGACGGGCATCCATGCCCGCGCCTGGTCGACTCAGACGGGGAAGACTGCCCAGCTGAAAGACTTCGTGTCCGCGGGCGACCTGCCGAAGTTCACCGATCGCGTTAAGGGCGCCATCCGCAAGGCGGACTGCTACAACGGATTCGACATCGACCTCCCGGCCAACTACGAGTCGTTTCCCAACTGGGTGCCCATCAAGAGCGGAATCGCCGTCTGGTTCCCGGAGTACCAATTCGGCTGCAAGATCATGTCGCTGAAGGTGTCCTGGCCGTAGGCTCCCGACCCTCGAGGAGTGCAGCCACCAGCGTCGCGTGTCTAGGACAGGATGTCCTTGCGCTCGGCTGGTCGCGCCGGATGCACGTGTGCGGGAGCGGCCGATCCCGCGGTCGACATCCGGCCCTTAGTTCCAGCGCACGTCGATGTTGAAGAACTTGTAGTCCGCACGGTCACCTTCGCGCTTGACGACCGCCTTCCAGAACGCCCCGGCGGCCTGGCCTCCCGTGTCGGTGGACTGCCCTACGGACATGTAGTTGGTGAGGCCGCCGATAGTCACACTCGGTTCCCCCACGGGCGGATTTTTGCCATCGATCTCGACCGTCTGCTTCGCCTGGCCCCGAGGCACGCTCGACATTGCGAGTTCTACGTCATTGCCGACGTTGGTGTCGCCATAGAAGTTCGTCGCCTTTCCAGGATCCAGTTTGGTCTCGCTACCAGAACTCCGCGTCCACACATACATGGGCACCGATCCGGCGTTGTTGACGCGGATCTCGACACCCTTGGTGCCGAAGAGTCCGGCCACTTCACCGGTCGCGCTGGCGGTCTCAGTGGCGCTACCGCCGGACGAGCCGCATGCTGCGAGGAAGAGACTGGTGGTTACCGCCAGGACAGTGACGATGCGCATGGACATGAATGTACGACGTGCACTGACCACCACGTGGTTCCGAGAGAGATAACCGAACACGCCACCCGAGTGGTCGGCCACAGTGCGTCAGGACATAAGGCACCGACAGGCCCTTGGCAGTGGCGTCCTCATCCTCTGCGTAGAGGTGTGCGTACGTTCGGAGGTACACCACGGTCGTGTGTCCGAGGTACTTCGCACAGTCGACGGGGGGCTGACCAATTGAATCGCGTGGCATTGATCCGGCCGAGCAGGGGTTCGATGGCACCACATCGGTGGTCTATGCATCGACGGAGGCTCATCACACGATCCAGCGCTCCATGGCGGTTCTGGGTATGGGGCGGCGGAACATTCGGCTCATCCCGGTCGACAACCGCCAGCACATGATCCCCGAGGAACTTGCCGAGGCGATAGACGCCGACCTCCGCGCGGGCCTCATATTTTCCTCACGAATCACCGATTCCGTGAGGAGGGCAAGCCACTGAAAATCGGAAGGTCGGCGGTTCGACCCCGCCCCTGGCCACCAAAGAGAAGCCGTCACTTAATGCGTTGCAGTGACTTCTCGCGAATCCACTCGCTGGACCGGGCATTCCACAGCAGCCACAACACAACGATCTTCAGCACGATGCCGATACCGCCTGTGATGATTCCCCACCCGCCCTGGATGATGTCGACCAGGCTGCTCACAAAGCCCAGGCCAACGAAC
>CAINGG010000433.1 GCA_903848435.1 uncultured Actinomycetes bacterium
CGCGCAACTCCTCCGCCCGCACGCGCTGTGCGTCCAGCCTGTTGAAGAGACTTCCCACGAGGACGCTGATGACAATGATGCCGCCGCTTGCGCGCAGGAAGAAGACGTACCCCCCGGGCCCGGTGACCGGCAGCAAGGAGCGCCCGAATACGAAGACGCCCAGGAGGAGGAACAAGACGAGGAGGTACGCCCCGAAGCAGAGGGAGAGGAGGACGAAGGCCCACGTGCGGCGGCCCAGACGCGTGAGCAGCCGTTCGGCCACGAAGAAGTAGGCGTAGGTGACCACTCCGATCGCGACCACGAACCCAAGGCGCTGCAGGAAGGTGCCAAAGAGATCAGGGGCGCTCGCATCGTCCGGTGGCGTGACGAGCACCGTGGTGAGCAGGGCGAAGAAGATCGCGAGGACGGATGGCTCGAAGCGCCATGGCCTCAGGTACGTCGTCCACTGACGCAACACGCGCCCGCCTTAGGTCAGGCCGCTCACGGCACGGTGGTGGTCACTGGCATGGGTCATCAGCATGAGTCATCCGGGGACGCCGCGTGCGCCAACCGAGTCGGACAGCTCAAGATAGGCAAGAATCGCCTTGACGCGACGGTCCTCGTCGACCGACACCTCCGGCACGAGCACCCGGTAGCAGACGGACAGTTCCTGTCGCAGGGCTTCGTAGGTGCAGCCCACCTGCTCGGCGATGCTCCTGGTCGAGACTCCTGAGCTCATGAGGCCCATGATCACTCGCTGCCGGGTGGTGAGCTGGTTGAGGCTGGGTTCTCGCGAGAGCGATGACGCCGCGTCGGGGTCGAGGAAGCCGTTGCTCATGCCCCGGGCCGTCCGCACGAGGGTGTGTACGACGGCATCGAGGGCCATGGTGGGCGACTTGGCGACGAAGGACCACCCCTCGCGCATCGCCTTCGGCACCCGGCGAGCGAGATCCACCATCGGGTACTGGGAGTAGATCACCAAGCCGATGTTGTCGTTGATATTGCGCATGGCGATGCCGAGCTCGATCCCATTGAGATTGGTCGGACCCAGGTCCAAGTCGAGGAGCGCCACGTCGGCTCTCTCCACGACAGCCCGATCGAGAGCGTCGCTCGCGGCCGAAAAGGAGCCGAGGATCTCGAGCTCGGCGTACAACGCGAGAGAGGCCGCCATGATGCCCAGCAGCGCGGGGTCATTCTCGACGTAGATGACCCGAGACGCCCGCACGCGTCAATTCTCGCACGCCACCTGCGCGACCCCATGCGAACTCACATATGTGAAGCGTGCGCTCGCAGGCGTGAGCGATTTGCGATTCCCTCGCCGATCGCACCTACCGTCGCTCGGAAGCAACCACCAGCCAGCGAGGAGTCAGACAATGAAGCGAGCGAGCAAGCGGGGCTTTAGGGCTCTGGTGTGCAGTGTGGCAGCGTCGATCGCCGCGCTCGGCCTGGTGGGTGTTGCCCCGCCGGCATGGGCGGCCGTCGAAGTCTCTGGCGATTGGGCCTACGAGGTATCCGGTGACAGCGCGACCATCACCGCCTGGTCAGGGAACTGCAATGACCACCGCACCCTTTGGCCTGTGGGGACGACATGCGCGTCAATCTCTACTGGAGGCACGCTCACGATTCCCGCCACGCTCGGAGGCAAACCCGTGACGGCCATCGCCGGCGGTGCCATCCAGGCCAACGGTGCCAACGGGGCCACCAGCGCTGCCGCTCTGGTGATCCCGTCAACGGTGACGACTATCGGGGCGCACAGCCTCACCAGGATGGAGGGGCTCACCTCGCTGTCACTGCCCTCTGGCCTCACATCTATCGGCAGCAACGCCTTCTACAATGTGGGCGCAGATGCCGGCCGCCCCGTCGTGACCATCCCTGCCTCCGTCACCACCATCGGCGGGAATGCCTTCCTCAGCACCCGCGTGGATGCGACGCAGGCGCTCCCGAACCTGAGGCGGGTCGAGGCGTACGTCTTCAGGGACGTCTGGGATGACTCGCTGGGTACCACGGTGGCGAACCTGGCCAGCATTGAGTACATAGGCCCGGAAGCCTTCAAAGGACTAGGTCTCACACAGCTGACGCTCGGCAGCGGTCTGACCAACATGGAGACTGCCTGGGGAAGCGGCGGTCAGTTCCGAGACAACCAGCTTGCCTCAGTCACGGTTCCTGGGAGCGTGCCGGCAATTCCTGACGCCGCCTTTTACAACAACCCGCTCACGACGGTGGTCGTCGGAGACGGAGTGACGAGAATTCGTTCAGATGCGTTTAGCAACCCAAGCTCTGCCAACACGATCACTACTCTCACGCTCCCCAATTCGATCACGTCGATCGATGCTCGTGCCTTCGCCGGAGCGCTCTCCAGCAGCATCACAAGCCTCTCCCTTCCGAACCAGTTGACGTCCATCGGCGAAGATGCCTTCGCCGACAACGGCCTTCAGTCGGTCACCATTCCTGGGTCACTGAACTCGATTACGGAGTACGCCTTCTACGACAACCCGCTCACGACGGTGAATGTCGGAAACGGAGTCACGGCGATTGGCGAGTTCGCCTTCGACAGCCCCCCAAGCAGCCCAGTAGGGACCATCACTTCACTTACGCTGCCGAACTCGATCGCCACTATCGGAGATTACGCATTCGACGGGTCTCTTGCGAGCAGCATCACAAGCCTGGTACTGCCGACCGGACTGCAGACCATCGGCGAATATGCCTTCGCAAACAACCACTACAGCTCAGTGACGATCCCCGCCAGCGTGACGACTCTTAGCTCGAGTGCGTTCGCCTCCATGCCCTGCACCCAGAATCCTGGCTGCCTCACGTGGGTCGCGCCCGTGTTCTCCGGTCTCGCGCCGTCAAATGCCACAGCGGGCTCGTCGTACACGACGACCTTCGGCGCCAGTGGAGCCGCACTTGCGGTGCATCGTGATGACAGCCTGCCTGCTGGGTTGACGCTCAACTCCAATACCGGCGTGCTGTCGGGGACCCCAACCACCGCGGGGACCTACACCTTCCGCCTGGTTGCCACCAACGCGGATCCG
>CAINGG010000434.1 GCA_903848435.1 uncultured Actinomycetes bacterium
CCCGTGCCACCGTCCGCGTGACCGCGGCCCGTGGGCCCGCTCTCCGGGCGCAGCGGATGCGAGGGGAGGAAGGGCGCGAGGTGCTCGCGGACCCCGACGGGCCCCACACCGGGCCCCCCGCCCCCGTGGGGGATGCAGAACGTCTTGTGCAGGTTGAGGTGGGACACGTCGGCGCCGAATCGGCCGGGCTTGGCCAGGCCCACCAACGCGTTGAGGTTGGCCCCATCCACATAGACCTGGCCACCTGCGTCATGGACCATGGCGCAGATCTGCTGAACGGTCTCCTCGAACACACCGTGGGTCGATGGGTAGGTGATCATGAGCGCGGCCAGTCGATCGCCGTGCTCGGCGATCTGAGCCTTCAACTCATCGACGTCGACGTTGCCGTGCTCGTCGCAGCCGATGACGACCACGCGCATGCCGGCCATGACGGCGCTGGCCGCGTTGGTGCCGTGCGCACTGCTGGGGATGATCACCACGTCTCGCTGGTCATCGCCCCGAGACCGGTGGTAGCCGCGGATGGCGAGGAGCCCGGCAAACTCTCCCTGGGACCCAGCATTGGGCTGCAGCGACACCGCGTCGTAGCCGGTGACCTCGCATAGCCACGACTCCAGACGGCGGATGAGCTCGAGGTAGCCGTCGGCCTGATCGAGAGGGGCGAAGGGGTGGATGCCGCTGAAGGAATCCCAGGTAATGGGGATCATCTCGGTAGCGGCGTTGAGCTTCATGGTGCACGAGCCCAGGGGGATCATCGTGCGATCGAGTGCGAGGTCCTTGTCGGACAGGGCGCGCAGATAGCGCATCATCTGCGTCTCGCTGCGATAGTCGTGGAAGATCGGGTGGGCGAGGTAGGGAGACGTGCGCCGCAGTGCCTCTGGCAAGCGGCTGCTCGAGGCATGACGCGCTACCCCGAAGGCTGCGAGTACCGCATCGACATCGGATGCCGTCGTGCGCTCGTCCGTGCTGATGCCCACGGTGTCGCCGTCAACAAGGCGGAGATTGATCCCGGAGACTCGGGCGGCATCGACGATGGCGGCCGCTCGGCCCGGCACCGTTGCGTGGACCGTGTCGAAGAAGGCATCGTGACGCGTCACGATGCCGGCAGCCTCCAGGGAGGCGGCGATGGCGCAGGCATGATCGTGTACCCGCTGCGCGATGGCACGCAGTCCGTCGGGGCCGTGGTAGGCGGCGTACATCGCCGCGACGACCGCGAGGAGCACCTGCGAGGTGCAGATGTTGCTCGTCGCCTTCTCACGGCGAATGTGCTGCTCGCGAGTCTGCAATGCGAGGCGATAGGCAGGCGCTCCTTCGGCATCGACACTGACGCCGACCAAGCGCCCGGGAAGAGACCGCTCGAGCCCGGCACGCACGGACATGTATCCCGCGTGAGGTCCGCCGAAGCCCAACGGAACGCCGAAGCGCTGAGCGGAGCCGACGCACACGTCGGCACCCATCTCGCCAGGCGGCGTCAGCACGGTGAGTGCGAGCAGGTCGGCAGCGACGGCGACGCCGAGTCCGGCGGCATGCGCAGCGTCGATGACCGCTCGCGGATCACGAAGCGCGCCGGAAGAAGACGGGTAGGACAGTAAGAGGCCGTAGGCGCCATCGACATCGAGCGGCGCGGCGATGTCGACGAGCCTGATCTCGATGCCGAGGGGCTCAGCGCGCGTGTGGAGGACCGCGAGAGTCTGTGGGTGAGTGTCGGAGTCCACGAGGAAGACCTGGCCGTCTCCGGACGCCGTGCGCAGCAGCAAGGTCATGGCTTCGGCCGCGGCTGTCGGCTCATCGAGCAGCGAGGCCGAGGCCACCGGCAGCGCGGTGAGGTCCTCGACCAGGGTCTGGAAGGCCAGCAGCGCCTCGAGGCGGCCCTGGGAGATCTCCGGCTGATAGGGGGTGTAGGCGGTGTACCAGGCCGGGTTCTCCAGGACATTGCGAACGATGACCGACGGCGTGATGCAGTCGGAGTAACCGAGCCCGATCATCTGTCGCAGGCGGGAATTGCGTGCGGCCAGGCCGGCCATCTCGGCGAGTACCTCGGTCTCGTCAAGCGCCTCGGGCAGGTTGAGCGCTGCGGACTCGCGAATCCCCGCGGGTATGACCGCGTCGATCAGCGAGTCGAGGTCGGCATAGCCGAGTGATGCGACCATGCGGGAAATGTCGGCGTCGGACGGCCCGATGTGGCGGGCGACGAAGGCGGAGAGAGCCATGGGACTGCTCCTTCAGGCATCGGGGCAGGGCGCCCCAGGGCGATCGGTGGTGGCGCCACCGCGCTCCCCCTCTGGTCTCGCGGAGTACCGCGACCTGAGAGCTTCGCCCGGAACGCCGGACTTGCACCGTCGGTGGGGCCGGCGAACCGACCCTCTCTCCAGAGTTGCCTTCCACTCACGGTTCGGATGCCTGAGAGTTTCCGGGGAGGTTGCTCCTTCGGCGCCCGCGGTGGCTCCGCGGGGCTCTCCCGTGCGTGGTCGAGCAGCAGTGCCACCCTACCCCGCCCCCGGGGCGAGCGCCGTCAGGCGGTCGCGTGGCGAGCGGCGCGCCGCTGGGAGAGCTCGTCGTGGAGGTCAGCGTCGACCGTGCCGTCGGAGCGCTCGCCGGGCAGAGAGGCAAGTGAACCCTCGACCTCCTGCCAGACCCGACCGACCGCGATGCCGAAGACCCCTTGCCCCCCTCGGACGAGATCGACCACCTCGTCGGCGCTGCGGCACTCGTAAATCGTGGCGCCGTCGCTCATGAGGGTGATGCGCGCCAAGTCGTCGCCACCTCGCTCCTCGAGGTGCCGCACGGCGGAGCGGATGTTGGGCAGGGAGACGCCGGTATCGATCAGCCGCTTGACGATGCGCAGGATGAGGATGTCGCGGAAGGCGTAGAGGCGCTGGGTGCCGGAGCCGGAGGCCGGGCGGATGCTGGGTTCGACCAGGCCCGTGCGGGCCCAGTAGTCGAGTTGGCGGTAGGTGATCCCGGCCGCTGCGCATGCCACGGGCCCCCGATAGCCGAGGTGGGTAGCCGCCGAGCGCAGCTCGCCCTCGTCGAAGAGGCCCGGCTGGTCGACGGTCGCGGGCAACGTGATCTCGAGGTCCTGCTGACCGGGAAGACCGGTGGGAGCGCTCACGGACACCTGCCCTGCTCGTTGGGGGGATATCACCGTAGGGCCGAGCGCAGGGCCGGTCAACGCGACCCGCCGATGGAGGCCTCGGCCTTAGCTCTCGGCCCCGAAGTCCTCGGGGGAGATCTGGTCGAGGAACTCGCGGAACTTCTCGACCTCGTCCTCCTGCTCGTCCGGGATCGCCACCCCGGCCTCCTCGAGGACGTCGTCGGCGGCGTAGATGGGCGAGCCAGTGCGCAACGCGAGAGCGATGGCGTCACTGGGGCGTGCGCTGACCTGCGTGCCGCTGGCAAAGATCAGGTCAGCAAAGAAGACGCCGTCCTCGAGACGGGTGATGCGCACCTCCTGCAGGGGCGCGGACAGCGCATCGAGCAGATCGCGCATGAGGTCATGGGTCAGGGGTCGCTGAGGTACGACGCCCTGCTGGGCGAAGGCGATCGCCGTGGCCTCGACGGCGCCGATCCAGATCGGCAAGTAGGTCTCGGACCCGCTCTCTCGCAGCAGCACGATCGGCTGGTTGGAGGGCATTTCGACGCGGACGCCCACGACCTCGACCGGCTTCATGGTGCGAGCCTAACCCGGCCGCCTCAGCGCGGGAGTCCCGCCCGCACCAGGGCGACATGCAGGTCGATGAGGAGGGCGAGCAATTGACCGCGGTCATCTGCGTCTCGCACGGCGTCACCGCGTCGCGGCGCGAGGGCCTGCTCCACGAGGCCGATCTCGCGGTCGGCAGCGACACGAGAGGCCCGCAGGTGGCGTGGCTCGATGCCGAACTCCCCCAGGCGAGCCACGAGGGTGCATACCTGCAGCGCCTCTGAGTCCCGTGATGTCACCAGGCCATAGCGCTCGAGGTCGTCCCAGGTCGACCGGCTGATGCCCGCACGCTCGCAGATCTCGGACGGGCTCATGGAGCGCGGGCGCGGCCGGCGCAGGCGCTGGGGGGCAACGGTGTCGGGGCCCTCCCCCGCTGCCGAGGTCGAGGCAAGTCCGTCGCGGATGACCCGCAGCGGAAGGTATTCGTCGCGCTGCAGGCGCAGCACCGTGCGCAACTGCTTCACGTCATCATCGGTGAACCGGCGACTGCCGCGCGGTGTTCGATGAGGCTGGATCAGCCCCTCAGCCTCGAGATATCGGATCTTCGACGCCGTGATGTCGGGGAACTCCTCGAGGAGGAGTTCGACGACGGCACCCATAGTGAGCGTCGGGGTGCTGCCGCTCACCGTCCGCCCTCGTCGTCCCCTCCGACGAGGTAGGCGAAGCGGTACTTGCCGATCTGCACCTCGTCACCCGGGGTCAGCAATTGATCTTCCACACGGCGGCGGTTGACGTAGGTGCCGTTGAGGCTTTCGGTGTCGCGGATGCGCCACCCCGCGGGCTCGCGTCGCAGCTCGGCATGGCGCCGGCTGACGGTGACGTCGTCGAGGAAGAGGTCGGCCTCCGGGGCCCGTCCGGCCGTGACGATGTCGCCCGCCAGGAGGTAGGTCGTGCCTTCCGTCCCGCCGCGACGAACGACGAGCACGCCCGCTCCTTCGGGAACGCCCTGGATGAGGCCCGTGCCCACGGCCGGGAGCGACCCGGTGGAGGCGGGCCCTGAGGTGCGCACGAAGGTCTCCTCGACCGGTGTCGGGAGAGGCGCCCCGCAACGGCGACAGAATCGGTCACCGGGGTCGGAGATGTGCGTGCAGGTGTCGCCGTCAGACATCAGCCCTCGCCAATGAGGCCGCGGTACTCCGCGGCCCCGAGGAGGTCGGTGGGTGGAGCGCTTGGACGCACCTCGACCATCCAGCCTTCGCCGTACGGGTCGGAGTTGACGGTCTCCGGAGCATCCGACAGCGCCGCATTGACACTCACGATCTCACCGCTCACGGGCGCATAGAGATCGCTCACGCTCTTGGTCGATTCAACCTCACCGCAGGGCGAGTGAGCGGTGATGGACGATCCCACCGAGGGAAGATCGATGAACACGATGTCGCCCAGTGCGTCTTGGGCATAATCGGTGATGCCGAACACGATGGTGCCGTCGGCAGTCTCGCGCAGCCACTCGTGCTCGCGGGTGTACTGGGCGTCGTCGGGAACCATGCGTCCTCCACTGGCAGGTGCGGTCGTTGCTGAACCTATCCGGCACCTGGTGTCGGAGCAAGGACGCCCCTCAGGCAGGGCTGGGACTGTCCGATGCCTGCTCCACAAGGGCGATCCACTCCTCGCCCACCTGCATGGCGCGGGCGTAGGTCGGCGCCTCGATCCAGATCCGCGTGAGCGGCTCCTGGCCATCCGGCAGGACCAGGCACCAGGAACCGTCGCCTTCGAGCACCCGGACTCCATCGGTCAGGTCCACCGGGCGAC
>CAINGG010000435.1 GCA_903848435.1 uncultured Actinomycetes bacterium
ATGACGTCGATCGAGCCGGCCTCCATCGCGTCGTAGGTGGTCGCCCCCTCGTCAAGCTGTGTCTGGGTGATCGTGCAGCCGAGGTTGTTCTCGGCCACGTCTGTCAGCACCTGCGCGGAGGCGGTGTAGCCGACCCACGCGTGCATGGCCACGCTCCACTCGCCACAGTCGGCCGGGGCCGGAGCCGGAGCGTCGCTGGACTCTGCCGGCGCAGCCGACGAGTCGGCTGGCGCCGGGGCCGCCGACGATGCGGCCTCGTTGACGCTGCCGCCGCAGGCCGCGAGGCCCAGTCCGACGACAGCAAGCGCGACGACGATGCCCGCGCCCTTCCCTACTCGCTTCATTGATCCTCCCGTGAGGGTTGGTATGGCGGTCATCGTAGGCGGGTCCCATGGCATATCGGCCCATAAGCGGGTAACGGGTTGATCTCAGGCGGCGCCTAGTGGCCCTGCGGGGCCTGCTTTCGGGGCCTACCTTGGGCAATTCGGTCGAGGATGATGCCGAGCAGCACGATGGCGATGCCTGCGGCCAGTCCCTTGCCCGCCAGCTCGGGCTTGGACTGCCCGACGATCACGAGGTAGCCCAGGCCGCCGGCGCCCACGAACCCGCCGATGACCACGACCGCCAGCACGAAGATGAGTCCCTGGTTGGCGCCGAGCAGGATCGATCGCCGCGACGTCGGCAACTGCACCTTGGTGATGACCTGCATGGTCGTGGATCCCGACGAGATCGCTGCCTCGACGGTTTCCTTCGGCACCTTGCGCACGCCATCGGCGACGATGCGGATGACCACAGGCGCGGCATAGACGATGCCGAGCACGATGGCCGCGAAGCGAGTGGGCCCGAATAGGGCGAGCACGGGGACGAGATAGACGAACGCCGGCATCGTCTGCCCGGCGTCGAGGAACGGCTTGAAGATTCGATCCACGCGCTCGCTGCGACCGGCCCAGACGCCGAGGACGATGCCGATAAGCACGACAAACGCGGTGGCGATGAGCGTCATGGCGAGCGTGACCATGGTGGCGTTCCACAGTCCGGTGGCCATGATGAGCGCGAGCAGGACGAAAACGAGGATCCCGACCGTGCGGCCGGCCAGAATGAAGGCCAGCAGGGTAATGGCGACGATGGTGAGCCACCACGGCGAGTTGGCCAGGACGCCCTCGAGCGGGTTGAGCGCCCAGATCGTGAACCATTCCGAGAAGCCGACGGTCAGGAAGTCGAGATTGCTGGTCACCCACTCCTCGAGGGAGTTGGCCACGGCCGCAACCTGCTCGCCGAAATTCAACTGCTCGGGGAAGATCGCGAACCACAGGAGGTATCGCGACAGGTAGATGGCGACCAACGTGATGATCGCGCCGACGATGAGGCCGATACGCCGCCGTGCCTTCTGCGCATCAGCGGCGGCGAAACCTTGCTCCTCGCGCATGACGGCCGCGGTGGTCGACCGGTCGAGCATGATGGCGAGGAACACGACGGCCAGGCCAGCGACGACGCCGTCGCCCACATTGCGGATCGTCAGTGCTTGCACGACAGGCTCGCCAAGACCAGGCGCGCCAATGAGAGCGGCGATGACGACGAAGGACAGCGCCGCGAGCGTCGTCTGGTTGATCGCGAGGATGATCGTGCGCTTGGCCATCGGCAGCTGCACCTTCGTGAGCACCTGCCAGCGCGTGGATCCTGCGGATTCCGCCGCCTCGAGGGGCCCCCGCTTCAGCGACTTGATGGCGTGCGCGGTGATGCGAATGCAGATGGGGATCGAGTAGATCATCGTCGCGATGGTCGCCGATGCGATGCCGATGAGGAAGACGAGTGCCAGCGGTGCGAGATAGACCAGGGTCGGCAGGACCTGGGCGAGGTCCAGCCACGGCCGCAGGATGGCCATGACCCGGTCGTTGACGCCGGCCCACACTCCCAGCGGGAGAGCAATGGCCAGCGACAGCACGACGGCCCCGATGGTCATCGCCAGGGTGTCGAGGGTGATGAGCCACATCCCAAGCATTCCGCACAGCAGGAGCATGAACATGCTGAACAGCGCGGTGCGCAGGTTGGAGGTCGCGTAGACGATGAAGCCGACCAGTACGAGGGTGCCGAACCAGCCAATCAGCGGGATGAGATTGCCGTCCGCAGGCATCGAGATCACGCCCATGATGAGCTCGATGAACCCGGAGATGAAGGCGCGAATCGGGTTGAAGAAGTAAACGAAGAGGAAGCTCTCCGTGCGGTTGCCGCGGATGGCCGAGGCGAACTCACGCAGGACGGCGGTGAACGCCGTGTCCTTGGACATGGAGAGTTCCTGGGTCTGCACACCCTTGAGGAGGGTGGCCAAGACGAACCAGCCCACCAGCACGATGAGCACCTGCACCCACCGCAGGCTGAGGGCGGCCTTGACGTTCACGGGCTAGTCGCCCATCTCCGGGGAGTGCTCCCCGGCGATGAGGGCGAGGACGTCCTCGCTGCTCACGACGCCGATCTCGTGACCGTCGCGCACGACGCGGACGGGCCCGTGGGCGTTGATGATGGTGCTCGTCGCGTCGCGAATGATCATCTCGCCCGGGAGCACCACGGTGCTGGCCGGCTCGCCGGCACGCATCGGCCGGGCGATGACATCGAGCGTGAGCACGTGGCTCTTGGGAATGTCACGCAGGAAGTCGGCAACGTAGGCATCGGCGGGGTTCATGACCAGGTCTATGGCGCTCCCCATCTGCACGATGGCACCGTCACGCATGATGGCGATGCGGTCGCCGAGTTTCATGGCCTCCGCCAGGTCGTGGGTGATGAAGACCATCGTCTTGCCGAGCTCGCGATGCAAGCGCATGACCTCGGCCTGCATGTCGCGGCGGATGAGTGGGTCCAGTGCGCTGAAGGGCTCGTCGAGGAACATCACGTCGGGGTCCACGCTGAGTGCGCGGGCAAGGCCGACGCGCTGCTGCATGCCGCCGGAGAGTTGCTCGGGGTAGGCATTGGCGTAGCCGGCCAGGCCGACCAGCTGGATGACCTCCTCCGCCCGCGCATAGCGGGCATCCTTCTTCACGCCCTGAATCTCCAGCGGATAGGCGATGTTGTCGATGACCTTGCGGTGCGGGAAGAGCCCGAAGTGCTGGAAGACCATGGAGAACTCGGTGCGGCGCAGCTCACGCAGGCGCGACGGCGAGGCCGCGAGGACGTCCTCTCCCTCGATGAAAACCTGACCGGCCGTCGACTCGATCAGTCGCGTCAGGCACCGCACGAGGGTGGACTTGCCGGATCCGGACAGTCCCATGACCACGAACACTTCCCCGGAGGAGACATCGAAGCTCACATCCCGGACCGCGGCCGTGCAGCCGGTCTCGGCGAGAAGCTCATCGCGCGGCAGTTTCTCGAACGGCGTGCCGATGATCTTGTCGGCTTTCGGACCGAACACCTTCCACAGCCCACGCACGGAGATTGCGGGCGCGGTGATCACGGTGTCGGTGACGGTCATGTCACTCCCCCTCGCCGTCGAACCAGCCGCTCGGTGCGGGCGACAGGTTGCGGTAAACGTGCTTGGCCTCGAGGTACTCGTGCAGGCCGGTCGGCCCGAGCTCGCGGCCGACCCCGGATTGCTTGAACCCGCCCCATTCGGCCTGGGGCAGGTAGGGGTGGTAGTCGTTGATCCAGATGGTGCCGTGACGCAGCGCGCGGGCCACGCGTTCCCCGCGGCCGGCGTCGGAGGTCCACACCGCGCCCGCAAGGCCGTAGGTCGTGTCGTTGCCCAGTCGCACGGCCTCCTCCTCGGTGACGAAGGTTTCGACCGTGAGCACCGGCCCGAAGGACTCGTCCTGGACGCAGGACATGGCGGTGTGGCAGCGATCGAGCACAGTCGGAAGGTAATAGGAGCCCGACGCCAGCGCGGGGTATTCGGCCGGATCCGGGGCCGCACCCCCGCAGCGCAGGACGGCCCCCTCAGCCAGGGCGGCTTCGACGTATGCCGCGACCTTCGCCCGGTGCGCGTCTGAGATGAGGGGCCCGGTCTCGGCACGTGGATCGAAGGGGCCGCCGAGCCTGATGCGCCGGGCGCTCTCGACGACGGCGTCGACGACTCGGTCATGAACCGACTCCTCGACGATGAGGCGCGCCCCTGCGGAGCACACCTGGCCGGAGTGCAGGAAGACGGCAGTGACCGCATTGTCGATGGCCGCGTCGAGGTCGGCGTCGGCGAAGACGATGTTGGGGTTCTTGCCGCCGAGCTCGAGCGCCACCTTCTTCACCGTGCCGGCTGCCTCCGCCATGATGCGCCGTCCTGTCACCAGGCCACCGGTGAACGACACCATGTCGACGGCCGGATGGCTCGCGAGCGGTGCTCCAGCGGCAGCACCTGCACCCAGCACGAGATTGGCCACCCCCGCCGGCAGGCCAGCTTCCTCCAGCAGGCGCATCAGGTGGATGGTCGTGCTCGGCGTGAGCTCACTGGGCTTGATGACGAACGAATTGCCGGCCGCGAGAGCGGGTGCGACCTTCCACGATGCCTGCAGCAGCGGGTAGTTCCACGGCGTGATGAGCCCGCACACGCCGACCGGCTCGTAGTCGACCCTCGAGCGCACTGCGGGATTGCCCGCATCCACGACGCGGGCGCCCACCGCGTCGCCCGCAGCGAGCCCGGCGAAGTAGCGGAAGCACTTGATCACGTCGGCGACGTCGTACTGCGACTCCACCATGCGCTTGCCGGTGTCGAGCGACTCCGCGCGTGCGATGTCATCGACATCGCGCTCGAGCAGGTCGGCCACCCGAAGCAGCAACTGCGCGCGTTCGGTGAAGGGCACCTCGCTCCAGCGTCCGTCGTCGAAGGAGGCCCTTGCTGCTGCGATGGCCCGGTCGGTGTCGACAGCGGTGGCCTCGTCGACGACGCGGACGAGTTGTCCGTCGGCCGGGCAGCGGATCTCACGGGTACCGCCTTCGGCTGCCGCGACCCAGGCACCGTCGATGTAGAGGTCAGGCATGGCTCGACGCCTCCTTGCGGTGACGATAGAAGGGCACGTCCTCCGGGGCCAGGGGC
>CAINGG010000436.1 GCA_903848435.1 uncultured Actinomycetes bacterium
CGGTGCGTCCTATCTGCGGATGTAGCGCTCAGTCCGCGAGGAAGTCGCGCAGGATCCGGTTGAATGCCTCCGCATGCTCTATCTGGGTCCAATGCCCGCACTCGCCGAAGACATGCAGTTGGGCAGCCGAGATGAGTTCGAGTAGGCGCCATGAGACTGCAAGCGGAATCACCCGATCGTCGCGGCCGTGGAAGATCATGGTCGGAGCGCTGATGGACGCAATGGCATCATCGGCGTGCGTGAGGCGGTCGAGCGCAGCCTGGCGTGGCGCGGGGAACATCCTCGAGAACGCTTCCTGAACGCCGGGCCTGATGGATGCCCGGTAGCGCAGCTCGGCCAAGTCGTCGATCAGTGGATTTGGTTCGAACGTGAAGATCTCGAGCAGTTCACGCATGGCCTGCACGCTGGGTTCGTAGCCCCAGACGGCGTCGAGACCTGGAGTGATGTCGAAGCCGACGCCAACTGCCCCCATCAGGCCGAGTCGGCGTACGCGCTTGGGGTGGTGGATCGCGAGGGCCAGGGCCAGGCTGCCGCCGAAGGAATTGCCCACGACGTGGGCGCTGTCCACGCTGAGAGAGTCCAGCACGCCGAGCACGTGGCGTGTCCAGCCGAGCAGGTTGTAGCGCGCCGGATCGTGCTCGGTGTAGCCGAAGCCGACGATGTCCGGGGCGATCACTCGGAAGCGCTCGCTCAGTGCCGGGATAGTCAGGCGCCAGTTGGCGTAGGCGCTGACGCCCGGACCCGAGCCATGGATCAACAGGACGGTGCCACCACCCGGGTCGACGCCGCTGTCCAGGACATTCGTGGCAAGACCTGCAGCCTCGATGGTCACGCCGATCTCAGGGCTGTCGCTCAATGTCCCTCCAGCGATCCGAGTGTCGACTTCGAGAGCTTGCGGCCGTCGCCGTCCACGACGAGTGCGTGATGAACGTACTGCGCATTCACCACATTGTCGGCGCCGACCGCTCCCGCCAGGAAGACCTGCGCGGCGGAGGATGCCAGCAGGTCTGCGCCCCGGACGATGTGCGTGGTGCCCAGATCTCGGTCCTCGATGACCGACACCCACTGGTACGCCGGCAGGTCGTCTCGCCTCCAGATCACGAAGTCACCCATCGCGGTGTCGAGGGCCACGGCCACCCCCGCGATGTCGATGGTGGTGGCGGCGGGCACGACCGCCCGCAGCGCCGTCTCGCCGGGCCGCCATGCGAGTCCGGCGTCGCGGCAGCCACCCGCACAGCCTCCGGTAGGGATGGTGCGCTGCACGGCACGCGAGCAGGCGCACGCATAGGCGGGCAGGCCCGAGGCGAGCAGCTCAGCCCGGTAGTACTCGGTCTTGGCACGTTGCGAGAAGTGCGCCTCGAAGTCATCCGCATTGCGCGGGCCGAGGCTCCACGTCAGTCCGCGCTCGTCCAGCACCCGGAAGATGTCCTCGACATACGCTCGGCGGTAGCGCGAGGCATCGGCGTCGTCGATGCGCAGGGCGACCGTGGCCCCCACCGCTCGCGCCACCTCGGCGGTCCGCTCCAGGTTGGCGATATTGCCAGCGTGGAGGAATCCGCTCGGGGTGGGCGCGTAGCGGGTCAGCGCCACGGTCGTCCCCACATCCGGCCAGGCTAGCC
>CAINGG010000437.1 GCA_903848435.1 uncultured Actinomycetes bacterium
AGGAGGGCATTCTCGAGCGAGCTGAGGGTCTCGACGTCGAGGTCGTTGGTCGGCTCGTCGAGCAGCAGCAGGTTGCCGCCCATCTTGAGGGTGAGCGCAAGGTTGAGGCGGTTGCGCTCGCCACCTGACAGCACGCCCGATGGCTTCTGCTGATCGGGGCCCTTGAAGCCGAACGCCGATACATAGGCCCGCGACGGCATCTCGACATTGCCGACCTTGATCCAATCGAGCCCGTCGGAGACGACCTCCCACACGTTCTTCTGCGGGTCGAGGCCTGAGCGACTCTGGTCGACGTAGGACAAGGTCACCGTCTCGCCGACCCGCAGATCTCCCGAGGTGGGCAACTCGTCCTTGTCGTCCGAGCCGCCCTGCGCGGCGGCGACGATCATGCGGAAGAGGGTCGTCTTGCCGACGCCGTTGGGTCCGATCACGCCGACGATGCCGTTGCGCGGCATGGTGAAGGACAGGTCATCGATGAGAATGCGGTCGCCGAACGCCTTGGTCAGGCCGGTGGCCTCGACGACGACATTGCCCAGGCGCGGCCCCGGCGGGATCTGGATCTCATCGAAGTCGAGCTTGCGGGTCTTCTCGGCTTCGGCCGCCATCTCCTCGTAGCGGTCCAGGCGCGCCCGGCTCTTGGTCTGGCGCGCGCGGGCGCTCGACCTGACCCACTCGAGTTCGTCGGTCAGCCGCTTCTTCATCTTGGCGTCGCGCTGGCCTTCGACCTTCAGGCGCGCGGCCTTCTTCTCGAGGTAGACCGAGTAGTTGCCCTCGTAGGGGTAGGCATGGCCGCGGTCGAGTTCGAGGATCCACTGCGCGACGTTGTCGAGGAAGTAGCGGTCGTGGGTGATGGCGATGACAGTGCCGGGGTACTTCTCGAGGTGCTGCTCGAGCCACTGGACGCTCTCGGCATCGAGGTGGTTGGTGGGCTCGTCGAGCAGGAGCAGGTCGGGCTGCTGGAGGAGCAGCTTGCACAGGGCGACGCGGCGCTTCTCGCCGCCCGAGAGGACGGAGACGTCAGCGTCGGCCGGGGGGCAGCGCAGGGCATCCATGGCCTGTTCGAGCTGGGAGTCGAGGTCCCACGCGTTGCGGTGGTCGATCTCCTCCTGGAGCTTGCCCATCTCGGCCATGAGGGCATCGAAATCGGCATCGGGATCGGCCATCTGGGCTGAGATGTCATTGAAGCGGTCGATCATGGCCTTGGTCTCGGCCACGCCCTCCTCGACGTTCTCCAGGACGGTCTTGGACTCGTCGAGCTGGGGCTCCTGCATCAAGATGCCAGCGGTGTAGCCGGGCGAGAGCATCGCGTCGCCGTTGGAGACCTGGTCGACGCCGGCCATGATCTTGAGCAACGAGGACTTGCCTGCGCCATTGGGGCCGACGACGCCGATCTTGGCACCGGGCAGGAACGACAGGGTGACGTCGTCGAGGACGACCTTGTCGCCGTGCGCCTTGCGTGCCTTGCGGAGCGTGTAAATGAACTCGGCCATGGGACGGAAGCCTAGTGCGCGAGGCGCCTCGTCTCCGCGGACGGTCCGGCCCCCCGTTCTTCGGGCTGAATGTGCACCTGAGCGCAGCATCCAGCCCGAAGTTCGGCGGCTACACCGGCTGGGGCGCCCACGGGTCCATCGCGGCCAGGGCGCCTTCGACCGCGCGCTCCTCCTGGCGCTCTGCCGGCTCGCGCTTGGCGTCCACCGCCTGGGTCGCGCCGCGGCTGAGGTCGGGGCCGATCGCGGTGGCCTCGATCTCGTAGAAGGTGCGCTTCTCCGAGCTCCCGGCGACATCGAGCGTGCGCTCCTTGCTGCGCAGGCGTCCGGTGACGATAACGGCCGATCCCTTGCCGAGCGAGAGTCCGACGTTTTCGGCCAGGCTGCGCCAGCAGGTGACATCGATGAAGGTCGTGCCGCCGTCGGTCCACTCCCCCGACTGCTGGTCGCGGTAGCGATGGTTGTGCGCCAGGCGGAACTTCGCGAACGCCTGGGTGCTGATCGTGCGCAGTGACGGGGTGTTGACCAGGTTGCCGGTGATGGTGATCTCGTTCATATGCGTCCCTTCAGGGCCGGGTGGCCCGCGTGGGCCGACCCTGGGACAGCACATGCGGTCGCATCACGACAGAAGGCAAGCGCGTGGATATCGGAGAGAGCTGCGCCCTGTGGACACGCCGCTAGGGGTGCGGGTACGGCGTTCCCTCATCGTCGATCAGGGCATGCACGCGCACTCCCATGGCCTCGAGCGCGGCGCGCCCCTCGAGGAAGGGCAGGTCCATGATCAAGGCCACGCTGATGACCGAGGCCCCGGACTCGCGCACGAGCTCGACCGCAGCGCAGGCGGTTCCCCCGGTCGCGAGCACATCATCGACAATCACGACCCGATCGTCGGCGTTCAGGTCGTCCTGGTGGATCTCCAGGATGCTCGTGCCGTACTCCAGGACGTACTCGCGGCGGTGGACATCGCGTGGCAGTTTGCCCTCCTTGCGCAAGGAGACGAACCCGCAGCCGAGCTCATAGGCGAGCGCTGCGCCGATGGGGAATCCGCGCGCTTCGATTCCCACCACCTTGGTCGGCGCCTCGGGTCGAACCGCCTGTGCCCATGCTCGCACCGCGATGCCGAAGGTCACTGGGTTGGCGAGGATGCCGGAGATGTCCTTGAAGGAGATGCCCGGCGTCGGGAAGTCGGGGATGACGACGACTTCATCCCAGAGCGCACGAACGTCGTCAGGCATGCTCGACGGCCTGCTCGGATGGCCGTGGGGCGATGAACCACAGGAAGGCCGCCCAGCTCAGCAGCAGCCAGCCACCCGCCAGGAGCCACGAACCGACGACGTCCGAGATCCAGTGCTTGCCCAGGAGCAGGCGACTCGGGCCGTTCATGAGGCCGATGACGAGTGGCACGCATCCGAGCACCGTCGACCACGGCCGCGGCAAGAGATAGAAAAGAAGTAGGGAGATCGACACCCAGACGGTGATTCCCGAAAACGTGTGACCGCTCGGGAACGACGTGTAGAGGGCATCGCCCGTGAAGTCCAGGAAGGGCGGACGCTCGCGGCCGACGAAATGCTTGATCACATTGGAGAGCAGGAATCCGCCCTCGGCAGCCACGAAGAAGAAGATCGCCCAGCGCCACTGGCGGAAGATCAGCAGCGTGACGATGACGATGGGGATCGTGAAGAAGTTGCGGTCGCTGTCGGCGAACCATGAGAAGAAGTTGCCCATGCCGTCGAGGAAAGGCCAGCGGACGGCGAGGTCGCGGATCCAGGTATTGATGACCAGGTCCCGGGCATTCATCGTGACCTCGCCAGTGACCACGACCCAGGTCAGCACCAACCCCGTCACCAGGAGGACGGCCCCGGCACACGCCAACGGGATCGCCGTACGGCGCTCGGGCAGAGACCGGTAGCGGGGGTCGGTCACGGGCTATGTCTAGCAGGGTCGCGTCCCA
>CAINGG010000438.1 GCA_903848435.1 uncultured Actinomycetes bacterium
CCCCTCATGGCGAGGGCGTCGCCGTGGGCTGGACCAACCAGTTGCAGGCCGACCGGCAGGCCGGTCGATGTAAGCCCGCAGGGGATCGTGATGGCAGGCTGCTGGGTGAGGTTGAAGGGATACGAGAACGGCGTCCACGACAGCATCGACTCGGGTGTCATCGGCACTGCGCCGGCCGGTCGCGACTCGAACGCCGGCACGGCGACGGCAGGAGTGGCGAGCAGATCGAAGCGCGTCATGAACTCGCGCATGAGCGTGCCCAGCGCATTGCGCTTCAGGCTCAGTAGTTGCACATCTTGGGCACTGAGCCGCGCGCCCTGCTCAGCCTGAGCGGCGAAGTCCGGGTCAGTCACGGCCTGCCCGTCGGGCCCCAACGAGTCATAGACCGTCTTCGACGCCACGAACCACAGCCCCGTGGAGATGTCGAGTGGGTCGTCGAAACCCGGGTCCACCTGCTCCACGATGGCACCGAGCGACTCCAAGTCGCTCACGGCGGCGGCCACGAGTGCACTCACCTCCGGGTCGACGTTGGCGTAGCCAAGGTCGGGCGAGTAGGCGATGCGCATGCCACGAATGCCGGCATCAAGATCCGCGCGATAGTCGATCGGGTCGTAGGGAAGCGATGTCCAGTCGCGCGGATCCGGTCGCGACAGCACGTTCATGAAGAGCGCGCAGTCGGTGACACTCATGGAATGGGGGCCGAGGTGGGCTACCGAGCCGAATGGCGACAGGGGGAAGGCGGGCACGCGACCGAAGCTCGGCTTCAAGCCGACATTGCCGCAGAACGCGGCGGGGATGCGCACGCTGCCCGCGCCGTCGGTTCCGACGCTCAGCGGACCCAGGCCGGCCGCAACGGCGGCCGCCGTTCCTCCCGACGATCCCCCCGGCGTACGGCTGGGATCCCAGGGATTGCGTGTTTGGCCCGTGAGGGGAGAGTTGGTCTCGGCCTTGCAGCCGAATTCCGGTGTCGTCGTCTTGCCAAATATGACCCCGCCCGCTTCGCGAATGCGCGCGACGCACGGAGCATCGACATCCCACGGCTGATTTGGGTCGATTGCCCGGCTGCCGCGCAGGGTGGGCCAGCCGCGTGTCAGCAGCAGATCCTTGATAGAGATCGGGACGCCCTCGAGATCGCCGACCGGTGAACCGTCCGCGCGGTGCCGAGACCAGCGCTCTTCGCTTGAGCGAGCAGACGCCATACCCGCGTCAGCATCCACCAGCACGAACGCATTGAGTGTCGGCTCCAGGCGCTCGAGTCGATCGAGTACCTGCTGTAAAGCCTCGACCGGTGATGCTGCACCCGAGCGGTACATTTCGATCAACTCGGTGGCGGTGCACTGGGTGAGATCCATGCGCGCAGTCTGTCAGGGACGTGCGGGCGCGGTCAGCCCGATGTCGCGATCACGACGTCGATGCCGCGGGCGCGGAGCTCGTCGAGGACGGCCGGGTCAGCACCTCCGTCGGTGACCACGATGGCCGCAGCCTCGACGTCGGCGATCCGTCCGGGCAGCACGCGACCGAACTTGCTGGAATCAGCGACGACGACGACGCGGCCGGCCCGTTCGAGCAACACGGCGTTGGTGCGCGCCTCGACGGGGTCGTGGGTGGTGAGACCCCCGTCAAGGTCCAGGCCATCCACCCCGATGTAGGCCGTGCCGATGGTGGCCTGCGCCAGCGCCGCCTCGGCCCACGGCCCGACGAGCTCGGTGCTCTGCGATCGGGCTACGCCACCGGAGACCACCACGCGTATCCGGGGTTTGGCGGCCATCTCGGCAGCGATGTTGAGCGCATTGGTCACGACGACCAGGTCGAGGCGCGATGACAGGACGCGCGCAATTTCACTGGTGGTCGATCCACCGGTGAAACCAACGGTCTGCGGTCCTTTGGGCAATAGCTTCGCCGCGGCCTCGGCCACCGCTCGCTTCTCCGCCTTGGAACGACGGTCGCGGTAGGCGACAGGGAGCTCAGTGCTGCTGTCGGTGGGTATCGCGCCGCCGTAGCGTCGCTTGCACAGGCCCTGGTCCTCGAGGATGGCAAGGTCGCGGCGCAGCGTGGCTTGCGAGACGCCGAACTTCTCGGCGAGTTCGGTGACGTGGACCTCGCCATGCTTGCGGAGTTCGACGAGGATGCTGGCCATCCGCTCACCACGAAGCGCCGCGTCAGCGGATCGCGAGGGCATGGCTTACTGGCAGGTGCAGCGACGGTCCGGCGGCACGGACGCCATGACCATCTCGGCGTGCTCTCCGCAGCCGGTCCACGTGACCTTGCCGCAGTGCGGGCACTGCGCGGGACTGCACATGCCGACTCCCCTCTCGCGGTGGGCCGAATCTACCCGATGGATGGCTGCCGGCAGCGCTGTGTGGTGGGATCTCGGCATGCTGCAACTCGGCACCCTGACGATCACCTCCGCGGTCGACCGCTCCGATCTCCTGGCTGCGCCAACCGCCGCCGCCCTCGCCACCTGGGCCGAGCGTGACCAGGTGGGGGTGGCCGAGATCGACCCCGACCTCGCCGACACGGCTGCCTTCTGCGCGGCGTACGACGTGCCGCTCGCGGCGTCCGCCAACTGCGTCGTGCTTGCCGGCAAGCGGGAGGGGGAGGTGCGCATGGCGGCATGCGTCGTGCTGGCCACTACACGCGCCGATGTCAACAACGTCGCCAGGCGCTGGCTCGACGTACGCAAGATCTCGTTCGCCTCGATGGACGACGCGGTGGCCCTGACGGGCATGGAGTACGGCGGGATCACGCCGATAGGTCTGCCTGCCGACTGGCCAATCCTGGTCGACTCCCGCGTGATGGATGCTCCCACCGTGGTCATCGGCAGTGGCGTACGCCGCTCGAAGATCGTGCTCCCCGGGTCGCTGCTATCGGTCGCTCCCGGCGCCCACATCATCGACGCCCTCGCCAACCCCCTGCCGTCTTAGTTCCGCGAATGGTTGAACTTCTGCTGGAAGTTCAACCATTCGCGGAACTAAGACGGGGGGTGGCCTTGTCGTAGGCGAGGCGCATGAGGACCCCGATGATGGCGCCGATGATGGCCATGGGCGTGACGATCAGCCCGGCACCTGCTCCGAGGACTACGGCGAGCAGGCCGCTGGAGAAGGGCAGCTTGAGCATGGCAGCGCACGCGGCGGCGATCCCGGTGACGATAAGGGCGCTCATGGGCACGGATGGCAGCAGCAGTCCGACGAGAACCGCGACGGCGACGCCGATAAAGGTCGACGGGAAGATCGGACCGCCTCGGTAGCCGCCG
>CAINGG010000439.1 GCA_903848435.1 uncultured Actinomycetes bacterium
CCTCCTACATCCGCGCCCGGCATCCGCGCAGCCGGGTGCCCAACGGACCCCTCAGCCCCGAGGCCATCGACCAGGCTCAGGCCGAGGTAGCCCGGCGCCGCGCCGCGAAGGTGGCGGCCTCGGGAGCCATGGCCGACGTCATGAGCGAGGCCTAGGCCGACATCCCGCCCCGATCCGCGACCCCTCGTCGGGGTAGCGTGAATGGGACCCGCCCCTCGCCCCGAAAGGTTCACCGTGACTCCGGCCGCCCCTGAGACGGTCTCCGACAATGACGTCCTCGACGCCTTGGAGGCCGAGGCGATCCACGTCTACCGCGAGGTGGCCGGGGCGTTCCGTCGGCCCGTGCTCCTCTACTCCATCGGCAAGGACTCCAGCGTCCTTCTTCACCTCGCCCGCAAGGCCTTTTACCCCGCTCCCATTCCCTTCAAGGTCATGCACATCGACACCACCTGGAAGTTCCGGGAGATGATCGAGTTTCGCGACCGCATGGCCCGCGAGCTCAATCTCGACCTCAAGATCCAGACCAACCACGCAGCGGTTGCCGAGGGCGTGACCCCGTTCACGCACGGAACCCACGAATACACGCGCATCATGAAGACCGTCGCCCTGCGCGAGGGGCTGGACGAGCTCCAGGCTGACTGCGCCATCGGCGGCGCCCGGCGCGACGAGGAGAAGTCCCGGGCCAAGGAGCGCATCTTCTCGCTGCGCGAGCCCGGGCACCGGTGGGACCCCCGCAAACAGCGTCCGGAGTTCTGGCGCACTGCCAACACCATGCTTGCTGAGGGCCAGACGATGCGCGCCTTCCCCATCAGCAATTGGACCGAGTTCGACGTGTGGCGCTACATCCGCCGCGAGAGCATCCCGATCGTCGATCTCTACTTCTCCCGCCCTCGTCCTGTCGTAGAGCGGGAGGGCACGTGGATCATGGTCGACGATGACCGCCTCCCCATGAGGGAGGGCGAGACGCCTCAGATGCGCAGTGTGCGTTTCCGGACCCTCGGCTGCTATCCGCTCTCGGGCGCTGTCGAGTCGACCGCTGCCGACCTCGACACGTTGATCGCCGAGATGCTCGAGAGCAACGTCTCCGAGCGCGCCGGACGCCTCATCGACGGGGAGGGCAGCGGCTCCATGGAGTCCAAGAAGGCCGAGGGCTACTTCTGATGACGGCACTCCTTGAGCGCTCCGGTGGCGTCGACGTCACGCCGGTCATTCGTCTGGTGACCTGCGGGTCTGTCGACGACGGCAAGTCCACTCTGATCGGCCGGCTGCTGGCCGAGACTGGCTCGATCCCGGAAGACCAGCTCGACTATGCGCGCCGCACCCGCCGCGGCGGCTCGACCATTCCCGTCGGCGAAGTGGACTTCTCCCTGCTGACCGATGGCCTGGAAGCCGAGCGCGAGCAGGGCATCACCATCGATGTGGCCTACCGTCACATGTACCTGCCAAGCGGACGCCGCGTGATCATCGCGGACGCCCCCGGTCACGAGCAGTACACCCGCAACATGGCGGTGGCTGCCTCCAATGCCGATGTCGCCGTTCTCCTCGTCGATGCCGCTCGGGGCGTGCGACCACAGACCTTCCGGCACCTCACGGTGTGCGCGCTCATGGGTGTGAAGAGCATCATCATCGCCATCAACAAGATGGACCTGGTCGGCTATGAGCATGCCACGTACGAGGAGCTGTCGGGTCAGGTCAAGGCCGCTGCTGCGCGGTTGGGCATCGATGACGTGATGACGATCCCGGTCAGTGCCGTAGCCGGAGACAACGTCACCTCGGCGACAACCCACATGGCGTGGTGGCATGGCCCGTCCCTGCTCTCTGCGCTGCAGGAGTGGACGCCACCCCCGACGTCCATGGCCATGCCTTTCCGATTGCCTGTGCAGTTCGTCGCGCGCGCTGAGGGAAACTTCCGCGGCTATACGGGCACCGTCGTCGCTGGCACGATCCGGCCGGGGGAGCCCGTCGTGGTGGCCGACTCCGGGCAGAAGGCGACCGTAGAGCGGATAGTCGGCCTCGAGGGCGACCTCGCTGAAGCATGCGCGGGCGATGCCATCACGCTGACCCTCGACCGTGAGGTCGACATCACCCGAGGTGATCTGCTCGCGGCTGATGGCACTGCCGACGATGGCACCACGGCGTGGCCGCAGCCGGCTGATCGCTTCGCCGCCGACGTCGTGTGGGTGGGCGAGGAGCCGCTCATGCACGGCCGGTCCTACCTCCTTGCCGTCGGGCCTCGCACCGTGCCGGCGACCGTGACGGTCGTTCGTCATCGTCTCGATGTCGTGTCCGGGCAGAAGCTCGCCGCTCGAGTGCTCGACATGAATGACATCGGCCGCGTAGAGATCGCTACCGATACGCCTATTCCGCTCGATCTCTACGCTGCCTGCCGCGACACGGGCGGCTTCCTGCTCATCGATCGCGTGAGCGCCGACACGGTGGCCGCGGGCATGGTGAGCGTGGCTCTGCGTCGTTCGCTCAATGTCGTCCCGCATGCCTATGAGGTCGACCGCGCGGCGCGCGCCCGCCTGAAGCACCAGGAGCCGCGCGTAGTCTGGCTGACCGGCCTGTCTGGCTCGGGCAAGTCGACGATCGCCGACGCCCTTGAGCGTCGACTGCATGCTCTGGGCATGCATACCTTCGTACTCGACGGCGACAACGTCCGCACGGGCATCAACAAGGACCTGGGCTTCACGCCCGAAGACCGCGCCGAAAACGTCAGACGTGTCGCCGAAGCCGCCAAGCTCATGCTCGAAGCGGGACTCGTCGTCATCGTGGCCCTCATCTCGCCTTTCCGTGCCGATCGCCGAGCGGCTCGGTCGATCTTCGAGGGCGAGGATTTCCTCGAAGTCTTCGTCGATACCCCCGTCGAGATGTGCGCGACGCGCGACCCCAAGGGCTTGTACGCCAAGGCGCAGTCGGGCACCCTTCCCAACATGACGGGCATCGGCCAGGAGTACGAACCGCCGGAGAACCCTGACGTCCGACTCGACGGCACCCAGGCCGTCGACGACAGCGTCGAGGTCCTGGTGCGTCGCATCGTGGGCGAGTAGATGTCCGCGCCCAACAATCCCTACGACCCGGTCGGAGTGTCCGCGCTCGAGCCGGCGGCCGTGCAAGCCGCTGTCGAGGCGGCCCTCGCGGCTATCGAGGCGGCCGCGAGCCTCGATGAACTGAAGGAAGTCCGGCTCGCTCACGCCGGGGATCGCTCTCCGCTCGCGCTTGCCAACCGCGAGATCGGCGCCCTCCCGCCAGCCGCCAAGGCCGATGCCGGCAAGAGAGTGGGGGAGGCGCGCGCCGCAGTCCGAGCGGCACTCGATGCTCGACTTGCCCAACTCGAGGCCGACCGCGATGCGCGCGTGCTGATCGAGGAGTCGGTCGACGTCACCATGGCCGCGCCGCGTCGCGAGGCGGGGGCCCGGCATCCGCTGACGACTCTCATGGAGCGCATGTGCGAGGTATTCATCGCGATGGGCTACGAGGTCGCCGAGGGACCGGAGGCTGAGGCCGAGTGGATGAACTTCGATGCCCTCAACGTTCCGCCTAACCACCCCGCCCGCACCATGCAGGACACGTTCTTCGTCGGCAGTGAGGGCAGCGGCGTGGTGCTCCGGACGCATACCTCGCCGATCCAGCTTCGCGCGATGCTGAGCCGCGAGTTGCCTGTCTATGTCGTGGCGCCCGGCCGCGTCTTTCGCACAGACGAGCTCGATGCGACACACACTCCGGTTTTCCACCAGATCGAGGGGCTGGCGATCGACGAGGGCATCACGATGGCTGATCTCAAGGGCACCCTGGAGCACCTGGCGTCGGCCATGTTCGGCGAGGGCGTGCGCATCAGGTTGCGCCCGTCCTACTTCCCCTTCACCGAGCCGAGCGCTGAGCTCGACCTCGAGTGCTTCGTCTGTCGCGGAACGTCTGTGGGCAACCCCGATTCCCCGTGCCGCACCTGCTCAAGTGAGGGCTGGATCGAGTGGGGCGGCTGCGGCATGGTCAACCCGCGGGTGCTGCAAGCCGCGGGTATCGACACCGACCGCTACTCCGGATTCGCCTTCGGGATGGGCGTGGAGCGCACCCTCATGTTCCGCCACGGGGTCACCGACATGCGCGACATGGTCGAGGGCGACGTACGCTTCACCCGCGCATTCGGGCTGGAGGTCTGATGCGCGTCCCGCTCGAGTGGCTGAGAGAGCTCGTCCCCGTGCCCGCGGAGGTCACCGGTCGCGAGATCGCCGATCGGCTTATCGCTTCCGGGCTCGAGGTCGAGTCCGTCGAGTCCGTCGGCGCCGGGGTAGTCGGCACGCTGATCGTCGGTCGGGTCGTGTCGATCGAGGAACTCACCGACTTCAAGAAGCCCATCCGCTGGTGCCAGGTCGATGTGGGAGATGCCAACGGCGGCATTCGCGGAATTGTGTGCGGCGCGCGCAACTTCTCCTCTGGCGACCTCGTCGTGGTGGCGCTCCCAGGCACTGTGCTGCCGGGCGACTTCGTCATCGCATCGCGACGTACTTACGGTCACGTGTCTGACGGGATGATCTGCTCCGAGCGCGAGCTTGGCCTCGGCGACAACCACGACGGCATCATCGTGCTGGACGACGGCGTGGTCGGCCAGGATGCAGCCACATTGCTGGGCATCGGGGCCGAGATTCTCGACATCGCCGTGACACCCGATCGTGGCTATGCGTTGTCGATGAGAGGTGTGGCACGCGAGGTCGCGACAGCCTTCGGTATCCCTTTCGCTGATCCCGGACAGGTCCTGGTCGACCTGCCTGCGCCGGCGTCCGACGTCGCGCCCTGGGGGTGCGCTGTCGATGACCCGACGATGTGCGAGTTGTTCACCCTGCGGCGCATCGTCGGATTCGACCCAGCGGCGCCGACACCGGAGTGGATGGCTCGTCGCCTTGTCGCCGCAGGCATGCGCCCGCTATCGCTCGCGGTCGATGTCACCAACTACGTCATGCTCGAGCTCGGGCAGCCCCTGCATGCTTTCGATGGTGCCAAGCTGCGCGGCGCCGTTCGCGCCGACCGGGCCAACCCGGGGGAGCGACTGGAGACTCTCGACCACGTCGTGCGCACCCTCGATGCGGACGACGTCGTGATCCGCGATGACTCGGGCGTGATCGGCCTGGCCGGGACCATCGGTGGCCTGCACACGGAGATCGATGAGCGCTCCACCGACGTCGTCCTCGAGGCAGCCCGCTTCGTTCCCGAAGCCGTTGCTCGCACAGCTCGTCGCCACAAGCTCTCGACGGAGGCATCGCGGCGATTCGAGCGCGGTGTCGACCGGGTGCTCGCGCCCTACGCGTCGGCGCGCGCTGCCCAACTCCTCATCGAGCACGGCGGTGGCACCTACGCGGGCATGACGGCATGGGAAGCGCCCTACTCTCCCGCGGTCATCGAGATCGATGCCGACCTTCCGGCGCGCACCGCTGGAATGCCTGTCGATCGCGACACCACCGTCGCTCGCCTCGCTGACGTGGGCTGCGAGGTGAGCGGTGACGAGCGACTGGTCGTCACCGTGCCTCCGTGGCGTCCCGACCTCACCGATCCTGCGGACCTCGTCGAGGAGGTCATTCGCCTCGTTGGCTATGACCGCATCCCTGCGCACCTGCCAACCGCTCCGGCGGGCTACGGACTGACGCGCGAACAGCGACTTCGACGTCGAGCGGGTGTCACGCTGGCGGGTATGGGTGTCGTCGATGTCCTGACTTACCCGTTCACGGGGGTGGGTGACCTGGATGCGCTCCTGCTGACCGCCGGTGACCTGCGCCGCCGCGCCCCGCGCCTGGCCAACCCGCTCTCCGACGAGCAGCCCCTGCTTCGCACGACGCTGCTTCCGGGGCTGCTGGCGGCGGCGCGGCGCAATATCTCCCGTGGCATGGACGACCTGGCGGTCAGCGAGATCGGCCGGGTCTTCGTTCTCCGTGATCACCAGCAGCCCGAGTTGGGCATCGATCCGCCACGACCCGGTGTGGCGACTCGGCCGTCGGCCAGCGAACTCGACCTCCTCGAAGGCCTGCTGCCCGACCAGCCGTACCACGTGGCGGCGGTCCTGTCGGGCCTGCGCGATCCGCGTGGCTGGTGGGGGGCCGGGCGCGAGGCCTCATGGAGCGATGCCGTGGCACTCGCCGTCGCGCTCGGCGAGGCGCTGGGGGCTCGCATTGCCGTGCGCCAGGGCAGCGACGCCCCCTTCCATCCGGGGCGCACTGCCGCACTCGTCGTCGGCGATCAGGTGGTGGGTCATGCGGGGGAGCTGCATCCGCGCGTGGTCGCTACCTTCGACATGCCCGCGCGCACGTGCGCCATGGAGCTCGATCTCGATGCGCTTGTCGCGCACGCGGCAGACACGGCCGCGGCCCCTGACGTCGGCGCTCAGCCGCTCGCCAAGGAGGACATCGCCCTGGTCGTCGCCGAATCCGTGCCCGCTGCCGATGTCGAGCAAGCCATCCGCGAGGGGGCGGGGGAGCTGTGCGAAGACGTGCGCCTCTTCGACGTCTACGTCGGTCCGCAGGTCCCGCAGGGCCATCGCTCGTTGGCCTTCGCCCTGCGGCTGCGTGCGCCGGACCGCACGCTGTCGGCCGAGGACATCGCGGGGGTACGCGAGGGCGCGATCGCCGAGGCGGCCCGGCGCCACGGGGCGGTGCTCCGGGGCGGGTAAGGATTGTATGCGAGTATGCGTATACTTCCGCCATGACCGCGACCGCCGCCGTAGCCGGCGCCTCCGGATACGCCGGGGGTGAACTGCTCCGACTGCTCCTTGCCCACCCCGAGCTGTCCATTGGCGCGGTCGCGGCGGGGACCAAGGCCGGCCGGACCCTGGGCGAGGTCCACCCGCAACTCGTGCCCTTGGCCGACCGGCCGCTAGTTCCGGCCGACCCGGACCTGCTCGCCGGTGCCGACATCGTCTTCCTCGCCCTGCCGCACGGGGAGTCCGCCGCGATCGTGCGCCAGCTTCCCCCGCACCAGCGGGTCGTCGATCTGGGCGCTGACTTCCGCCTGGGCGACGAGTCGAAGTGGAAGGCCTTCTACAACGACTCCTATGCGGGCCACTGGCTCTACGGCATGCCCGAACTCCCCGGCATGCGCGCGCAGATCGCGCAGAGCGTGCGCGTGGCCAACCCCGGCTGCTATCCGACTGCGGTCACTTTGGGCATTGCCCCGCTGCTGGCGCAGGGCCTGATCGACTCTCGCATCAGCGTGGTGGCCGCGTCGGGCACGTCGGGAGCCGGTCGCTCGCCTGCCGAGAATCTCCTGGCGTCCGAGGTGATGGGCTCGATGTCGCCCTACAAGGTCGGGGGAGTCCACCAGCACACTCCGGAGATCGAGCAGGCGCTGTCGCATGCAGCCGCTGGAGATGTCGTCGTGTCCTTCACGCCGCTGCTGGCACCGATGCCCCGGGGCATTCTGGCGACGAGCTCCGCGGACCTCGCCGAAGGCGTGACCACCGACGACCTGCGCGACTGCCTGGTCGCGGCGTACTCCCGGGAACCCTTCGTGACGGTCCTCGGCCAGGGACGCTGGCCCCACACCGGTGCCACCGCGGGCAGCAACAGCGTGCATCTGCAGGCCGTCGCCGACTCACGCTCGGGTCGCGCCGTCGTGATCGCCGCACTGGACAACCTCGTCAAGGGTGCAGCAGGGCAGGCACTGCAAAACGCCAACCTGATGCTCGGACTGCCCGAGACGGCCGGATTGAGCGCGGTGGGAGTCTCCCCGTGAGCGTGACGGCCGCACAGGGATTCCGCGCGTCGGGTGTGACCGCGGGCATCAAGGCGAGTGGTCGGCCCGATGTTGCGCTCGTCGTCAATGACGGACCCGAGCAATCGGCAGCCGCCGTCTTCACCTCCAATCGGTTCGCGGCGGCTCCCGTCGAGTGGTCGCGGCAGGTACTACGCGAGGGGCAGATCCACGCAGTCATCCTGAATTCCGGCGGCGCCAATGCGTGCACCGGCCCGGAAGGGTTCGCCGATACCCATCGCACGGCCGAGCATGTCGCCAGCGCCCTCACGGCCGCCGGACGTGAGACCGGTGCGGGGGAGGTAGCCGTGTGCTCCACGGGGCTCATCGGCGAGCGCCTGCCGATGGATCGGCTCCTCGCCGGCGTCGACAGCGCTGTTGCGTGCCTCGCGCCCGAGGGCGGAGCCGACGCTGCGGTCTCGATCATGACCACGGACACGGTTCCGAAGACCGCCGTGGTCCGGTCCGACGGATTCACGGTGGGTGGCATGGCGAAGGGTGCCGGGATGCTCGCGCCCGGACTCGCGACGATGCTCGTGGTGCTCACGACAGACGCCG
>CAINGG010000440.1 GCA_903848435.1 uncultured Actinomycetes bacterium
CCACAGGGACCGCACGGCGATGACGAGCATCAGGATCAGCCCGAGGGAGCCGATGATCGGACCCACGCCGACAAAGAGGAATCCCTTGAGCGAGGCCGTGACGTGCTTGCGGTAGTAGATGACGCAGGAGAACCCGGTGAGCGCGTAGTAGAAGGCAACGAGGATCCCCAGGGACGACAGTGAGTCGAGCATCGCGTTCTCAGAGAGCAGACTCACGGCGACGTACCACGCGACGGCGATCACCGCGAGGACCGACAGCGACACCCATGGGGTCTTGAACCGCGGGTGCATCAGACCGAGCTTGGCGGGCAGCGCTCCGCGGCGCGCCATCGACAGCACGGCGCGAGAGCCGGGGATGAACGACGACTGGGTCGAGGCGAGCGCGCTCAACGCCACGGCAAGCAGCACCAGGAAGCTCAGCGGCCCGAAGACGGAGATCGACATGTCGACGAGCACGAGGCCTGATTCGCCGACCGGCTCGAAGTTGGACTGGCCGAGGTAAAGCACGACGGAGATGGCGACGAGCACGTAGGTGCCCAGCAGGATGATCGTGGAGACAACCCCGGCCTTGCCGGCGTCGGTGGGCTTGCGGCACTCCTCCGACATGTTGGTCGCCGCCTCCCAGCCCCAGAAGGCGAAGACGCCCAGCAGCATGGCGGCGGTCAGGGACTCCGCGCCCCAGTAGAACGGGTTGAACCACTCCTCACCGAGCCCCGGCAGGCCGTAGCGCCAGGCACTAACGAACGCGAAGACGCCGAATGCCAGCAGGATGCCCACCTGCACGTAGGTCAGCACCGATTGGAGCTTGATGGAGGAGTCGGCCCCCATGATCGCCAGCACCACCATGATGACGATGAGCACCGACGCACCACCGATGACGATGACGCGACTTGCGGCGAGGTCGTCGAGACCGAAGATCAGCAGTCCGTAGGTGATCGCGGTCTCCGACAGGCTGCCGATGACGATGATGCCGGTCGCAGCGATCACCCATCCGGCGATGAAGCCAGGCATCGGGCCCATCGCGCGCGTGACCCACGAGAACGTCGTACCGCAGTCGGGGTCGCGTCGGTTGAGATAGAGGAAGGCGACAGACGTGAGCGCCATCGGGATGAACGACACCAGCAGCACGACCGGGGTCGCGAACCCAACCAGCAGGGCCATCGGCCCCAGGATCGACGCCAGGGAGTACGCCGGGCTCGTGGTGTTGATCCCAACCGCAACGGCCTGGGAGAGCGAGTAGCCCTCTCGCTCCCCGGCTATCGGGGGTGCCTGGTCAGTGGCTGCCATTCCCCAATTTTGCGGTCCGATCCGGCGTTTCGGGGGGCAATCTGGCTTAGACGACGTCGATGACGCGCATGTCGTAGCCGGTGGCCCCAGAGGGCACGACGTCGCGGATCTCGCTGGTCTGGGTCTCGCCCAGTCCGTTGGTCGCGCGTACGGCGATGCCATGGCGCCCCGGGGTGGCCTCCCAGTCGATCCACCACTGCCGCCACGTGCGTGGGGTTGGCTGCTCGGCCAGCGTGGCCTCCAGCCACGGTCCCTCATCGATGCTGACTTCGACGCGAGAGACTCCATCGCCGGCCATGGCCCAGGCAACGCCTGCAATGACATTCGCACCGGCTGCGACATCGCCCTTCGGCAGGTCGATGCGGCTGCCGGTCAGCACGGGTGCGTCTGTCGCCCAGCCGCGCACTGTCCAGTACGCCGGCTCGGCCGCATAGGTGGTGGCCTGGATGCGTGTCACCCACTTCGTCGCTGAGATGAAGCCATAGAGCCCCGGGATGATCATGCGCACCGGGAAACCGTGATCGATCGGCAGTGGCTCGCCGTTCATGCCGATGGCCAGCAGCGGCTCGGCTTCGCCGAGCCCGTCGAGGGGAGTGGAGCAGGTCCAGCCATCCACCGACGTGCTGAGCAGTTGGTCGGCGCCCGCCTCGATGCCCGCGCGCTCCAGCAGCGGCATGAGCGGAGTACCAATCCAGCGCGCGGTGCCGATGAGATCGCCGCCGATGGGGTTGGAGACGCACATGATCGTGACGTCGCGTTCCACCATCGGCATCTGCAGGAGGTCGGCGTACGAGATCGTGAAAGGGCGGCGCACCATGCCGTCGAAGGTCAACGACCAGTCTTGAGCGTCAACCTGCGGCACGATCACCGCGGTGTCGATGCGATAGAAGTCGGGATTGGGCGTGACGAAAGGCGTCATCCCCGCGACGGGTGCCTGAACACCGGTGGGCAGTGGCGCGAGCGGCTCGGTCGGCGTCGGCAGCAAGGTCGAGACGCGGGAGGCAACCGCACTGGCGCGGTTGGTCACCCAGCGGGCACCGGCGAAGGCGACCGCCCCGACAACCGCGACAGCGCCCATGCCGAGCAGGACGCCCCGCCGGTCGAGTTCGAACTGCGACGAGCTCGCGCCGTCATCGGTGACGGTGATGACCTCACGCATGCTCACGCGCATCATCAGCAGGAGAGCGAGGGCGGCGGCCAGACCGGCGGCCAGTGGCGGGATGGGCGCGAGGATGGAGTCCACGGGGCGGAGCAGCG
>CAINGG010000441.1 GCA_903848435.1 uncultured Actinomycetes bacterium
GCGCGCGCCGGCGCGCTGGCCGAAGCCCTGGAGCGAGGTGGCCTGCGCGCAACAGGTCGCGAGCCCTTCCGTCGTGCGCGCATGGCTGACCTCGAAGGTGCGATCCATCCCAATGACATCGAGCTCTTCAGCGATGCGCAATTGCGCCGCGCGGCGGGCCTGCAGGCCTTCGGCATGCTGCAGGTCCCCGATGAAGACGGCAACCGTCCCGTCCCCGTGCCCTTTGACATCGACGAGGAGCACGACTGGAGCCCAGTGGCCGATCTGCGCACCGGGCAGGTCCGCTGGGTGCCGTCGTCGCTCGTGTGGTTCGACTGGCCAGGATTGCCGCCCGGTGCGTATCGCGGATCCTCCAACGGCGCTGCGGCCGGCAATACGGTCGAGGAAGCCGTACTCCAGGGCCTACTCGAACTCGTGGAGCGCGACTCTGTCGCGCTGTGGTGGCATCCGATGTGTCACCGACCAGCTCTCGATATTGGGGCGTGGGATGACCCGCGCATCTCGGCGGCTTTGGCGCCGCAGCGTGCCCTGGGCACCGATGTATGGGTGCTCGACCTGACCACGGATCTGGGCATCCCGGCCGCGGTCGCGGTCGCTCACGGTCTGAAGGTGTCTCCCGCGCCGATGATGGGCTACGGCGCGCATGTGGACCCGGTCCTGGCCGTCGTACGGGCTCTCACCGAGCTCGCGCAGATGCAGACGTCGTTCGTGCATGCTGATGCGAGCATGTACGACCGGTTGGGTCGTGGGGAACAGCGCTGGTTTGCGAACGTGACCACCGACAACGAGCCCTGGCTGAGTCCGCACGGGATCGTCGCACCGCAAGCCACGCCCCCACATGCGACTATCGGCGATGCCATCGACGATGTGGTCTCGCGCATCGAGAGAGCGGGTATGAACGTCCTGTGGGCCGACGCGAGTCGCCCAGACGTCGCCTTGAGCATTGTCCGCACGTATGCACCTGGCATGCGGCACTTCTGGAACCGCTACGCCCCAGGTCGCCTCTACGACGTTCCCCCAAGGATCGGCTGGCGCGACGGGGGGTATGGCGAGGCAGACCTCAATCCCTGGGCGATGATTCTGTGAGATTCGAGCAGCCCTGGTTGAGATTCCACGCCTACGTCGTGGGGTTGCCCAAGACCGGGTCGACGTCGCTGTCGGCGATGATGCGCAACTACCGCACGGGTCATGAAGTCTGGTTGGACTTCCTGGCTGCCCCTGGTGTCGCCCGTGCGCGCGGCGAAATTGATGATGACGCCTTCTGGGAGACGGTGAAGCGGCGCTTCGTGCCGCTGCGTGCCGAGATGGACTCCGTGACCTGTCACCACCTTTATGCGGAGATCCTGAACGAGAAGTATCCGAAGGCTCAGTTCATCGCGACGTATCGCGACGTGCGCTCCTGGGCCAATTCACTCCTCGACCTGGTCACGGCCACTGCGCGTGTCCCACCGGAGTTGCGCGATGGGAAGCGCACCTGGATGAGCTCGTACGGCGCCTGGATCGGTGAGGGAACGATCCCCTTCGACCACGACCGTGAAAGAGACGACAGCGTGGCGCTGCCCGCTCTCATGCGGAGTTGGGCGGCCTACATGCGCCGCATGCCTACCGTGCTGCCGCCTGATCGCACGTTGTGGATCAAGACACCGGAGTTGACAGCACGAGTGCCAGATCTTGCCGACTTCCTCAAGATCCCGGTGGATTCCATCGTGATGGAGAACGTGCACAGCAACAAGACGGCCGTCAGCTTCGACAGGTTCACCGTGGGTGATCGAGAGATCATCGATGGCGTCTACATGGAACATTGCGCCGATCTCATGATGGAGCACTTCCCCGAGGAGCACGCTCGCTTCCTTACGCGAGCACACTCGGACACCGACGACGGGTGGTCGACCTACATCGCGCGCGTGGACGCCGCCTTGGCGGCTGCACGGGCGGAGCAAGGGGCTCAAGCGTGACCAGCGTGTGGGACGCCCTGGCCAGGACGCCCGAAGCGGCGCGACGCGCAGGTGTGGACTTCCTTCTGCAGCGCCAGGACGCCGGCGGAATGTGGTCGGACTTCCAGCTGGCCCCGGGACTGTCCGATGAATGGATCACCGGCTACGTCGGCGACCGACTGGCCGGCTTGGCTGACACCGACGAAGCCCTCGAGCGAGCGTGGTCTGCGCTGTGCGCACGTCGTGCTGTGCGCGGCGGCCATGGCTGGGGCTACAACGTGCATGTGCCACAGGACGCTGACTCCACGGCATGGGCGCTGCGTCTGGCGCAGCATGTCGGATCCGATGGTGATGCTCTTGCCGTCGACGCGCGGGCGAGCCTGGTCTCTTTCGTGCACGAGGACGGGATGCTCGGCACCTATGGCCCGACAGA
>CAINGG010000442.1 GCA_903848435.1 uncultured Actinomycetes bacterium
CCGTTGAGCTTCAGCCCCGCGATCACGTTGTCGTAGATGCTCATCGCAGGAAACGGGTTGGGGCGTTGGAAGACCATGCCGATCTGTCGGCGCGCGTCAGTGATCCGCACGTCCGGCGCGTAGATGTCCTGGCCGTCGAGGAGCACCTCACCAGCGATCTGGGCGCTGACCACGAGTTCGTGCATGCGGTTAAGTGAGCGCAGGAACGTGGACTTGCCGCAGCCAGAGGGGCCGATGAGCGCGGTCACCTCCCCAGCCTTCATGAGCAGCGAGACGCGGTCGAGGACCAGGTGCGACCCGAACCAGCAGGAGATGTCGATCGCCTGGATCGAATAGAGCTTGCTCGGTGGCTGCTCTAGTTCCTTGGCGTGCAGTGTCATCGACATACTCACTCCGCTCTCAGATTAGATTGGGCAGTAGCTGGGTGGCGCTCATCGACGCCATGATTCCCACGAAGAGCAGAGCGGGCGCAGCCACGAGCCATGCCTGCCACTTACCCCAGCGAAGGATGAGCCATAGGGCACCGATGACGATCAACAGCAGCAATTGCAGCCATAGAAGGAGCGGTACGAGGCCGGCCGGATCGCCGGCCATCGCCTGCTCGGCGGGATCCATGGCTGCCGGCGTGAGCACTCTCGGAGGGGCGGGCTGCGGATCGGTGATGAGATTGGCGTCGACGCGCAGGATGTCAGTAGGCATGAAGCGTGGCCCCATCGCCGTGACGAGTGTCAGCCGCCCCTGGCCGGGCTCGAGTACAGCGGGAACAGGATCGCCGGGCCTGCGTACGTCTGCCACCTCGTACTCCGCGGTGCCTTGGCCCGTTGTGGCAAGAATGCGCATGCCCGGCTGCAGGACGTCCAGCTGCCCGAAGGGACCCCCGAAAGCCGCCTGTCGGCCGTAGATGACCGAGACGCCAGGTTGGCCGGGGAGCGCGGTGTCGCGCTTGTGTCCGGGACCGGACTGCAAGACGGTCGAGGTGGTGCCCTCGACCACGACCTCCTTCATGCCGAGGTCGGGGATCTCAAGGATCGCGATCGCCGCACCCGGAGCAAGGACGGCACCGTTGACGTCGGTCTGCCCGACCGGCGCGATCGCGTTGGCGAGCTCGCTGCGGAAGTCGGAGTAGAGGACCTCCTGATCGCGAGCATGCACGAGTTGGCTCACGATGACGAGGTTGGCGAGGAATCCGATGCAGATGATGCCCAACGCCAACAGGACGCTCGACACCAGGAAGGCCGGGGTCTCGACGAATCGCCGTCCGGGCGGAGATGACTCACCAGCGATCGGGTCCGGCGTCACTTCTTCGAGAGGGCGGTCGTCCAAGAGACTCATCCGCCCACTCCAGCCGACTCCCGCTCCGGTTCCGCCTCAGATGGCGTACGCCCACCACGCCACCAGGCGTAAGCGGCACCGGCTAGGAGCAGCACTCCGAGCGCGATCAGCGCCGGACGCCACCACGCACTGGGAGCGGCGGATGGCTTTTGCGCAGCCTCTTCGGCCATCTCCGCCTCATCCGGTACGGCGGGATCGCCCATGATGACACCGGCTGAGCCGGGCACATAGCCATCGATGAGTTCGGCCAGCGGCATGGCTGAGTCACCCTGGACCGAGTAGCGGCCCTTGCCATCGATGCGCAGATCAGCCGTGAAGACCTGCAAATCATCGCTGCTCAAGGTGTCGCGACAGGCGAAAGCAATGGTGTAGTCACCTCTGATGCGCTGCCCGGGCGCCGTGGTGGCGATATAGGTGGCCAAGTCGGTGGGTAGCGGCACGACATAGTGACCCGGATAGCTCTCAGGGGCCAGAGTCTGGATCTTGGTCACCCCGATGAGGTTGCCGCGCTGGGGATCATCCAGGTTAGGGCCGGTGATGGTGACGGCGAACATCGTGCCGCGCGTGCACACGCCAGACGTGGCGAGGTCCATCGGAGTCAGAAGGTCCCCCGAGGCCGGCTCGACGACGAGGAAACCTAGTTTCTCCGGTGACTGCGCACGTGCAGGTCCGGCCATGCCCGCGCTGCTGACGGTCAGCATGGCGATGACGACCGAGGCGAGTGCGCGTCTCACGGGTCTCCTTCACGGGCAATCCACGGCATCCTGGCATCGCCAGGTAGCCGGATGGTGAACACGACAAGTCGAGCGGGGGAACCGCGGGCGCCGTGGCCGTCCCGCGGCTCCCCCGCCGCTCCCTACTTGGCCTTGATGCTGGCCGAGGCGGTGCCATTGCCGTAGCCGGCCTTGGTTGCCGTCACGACAGCGGTGATGGTCTTGCCTCGATCACCGGACTTGACCGTGTAGGAGGAGCCCGTGCCCACCGTCTTCTTCCCGATACGCCACGAGACCGTGGTGGAGTCGGGTGCCGGCTCCCACGTGCCGACATTCACCGTCAACTTGGCGCCCTTCTGGGTGATCTTGGGCTTGGCCTTGTTGGTGACTGCCGTCGGCTTGGCGCCCTCCTCGAACACCAGGCCACCGGGGATCTGCCGGATGGTCACCTTCGACTCGTAGACCGTGATCGCGGTGAACACGGTCGCTGCCCGGCAGACGACCTTGATGTCGTAGACACCGGTCGGGATCGCCGAGCCGTAGTCCTCCTGAGCGAGATCGAAGGTCGACGGCACGGCAATGGTCATCGGTGCTGTCTGCGTACCCGTTGCCGGGATAGCTGACAGGGGCTGGACTCCGCCGAGA
>CAINGG010000443.1 GCA_903848435.1 uncultured Actinomycetes bacterium
CACACGAGCAGATCCTCGGTGACTGGCCCGCCATCGCTGATCGCACGCCGACTGCCGACGTGGTCGTCTGCCATCACGTGGCGTACAACGTGTGGGAGCTCCCCGACTTCGTGCGCGCACTCACTGCACATGCGCGTCATCGCGTCGTGCTCGAACTCCCCGTGCGACATCCGCTCACCTGGATGAATCCGCTGTGGAAGCAGTTCTGGGACCTCGACCGCCCGACGTCACCGACAGACACTGATGCCCTGCAGGTCATTCGCGATGCGGGATACGACGCGAATCTCGTCGAGTACGACGACGTGACGCAGCGCATCCCGCTCGATCCGCGCGCACAGGCCGAGTCGGCATGCATCCGGCTGTGCCTGCCAGTCGATCGCGCCGACGAGGTGGCCGCCGCCGTGCAGGCCGCCGATCGTGGAATGCCGCGGCGGCTGGCAGCGATCTGGTGGGACGTCTAGACGCGCTGACGCGCGCGCTTGGCCATGCGCGTGATCGCGATCTCAAACGCCTTGCGCGCTGCGAAGGCCACTGGTGCAGCGAGGAATGCCGGCAGGTAGGGCACCTGCACGTCCTCATCCCAATCGATGTCGCACGTGCTCGCGCTGGGACGAGTCACGGATAGGTGAACGTCTCCCGTCAACACCGGGCCGATCTTGACAATGTGCACGGTCATCGCGTCAGCATCGAGCGATTCGACGCGCATACGATCGGGAAGCGCTAGCGGTCCGATGCCAGTGGTTGCTACGAACGTCGTCCCCACTCCACCATTGCCGGCTTCGATGACGACGCTCGTCATCGGCACCCAGTCCGCGTGCCCGGCCCAGTCGACGAGCTCATCAAAAGCGATGCGGGCAGGCAGTGAGAGGTGTCGGCGTACGACGAAATGCACTCGGGCCATGGGCGCCACGCTAGCCCGACTGGGACCTGGCCGCCTGTCCACAGGGCACATTCCTTCAGCGGAAGTGACTGTCAGACCCCCGATCTAGTGTCGGGACATGGCCACTGGCTGGGACGACATCACTCCCGCGGGCGACGACCCGTGGGAGTTGCTCGCGCCCGGGCCGCGCTTGGCGCAGGCGCTCGCCGACGTCGATCCCGATGCCCTGTCCGACTCCGCGCGCGTGGCCTATCTCAAGGCGACGTCGCGACTGCTCGGCTGGGCCCACATGCGCCAGGCGCGCGCGCTCGTAGCGGTGGCTGACGCGGTCGAGGAGGCCACGTCTCCCGGTCCTGGCATGACGTCATCGCACCAGGCGTCATGGGTGGCCGACGAAGTCGCGGCGGCTCTGCATGTCGCCGCGCGTACGGCATCCGTCAAGGTCAACGACGCGACCGCGCTGCTGCGTCAATGGCCCGTCCTGGGCGCCGAGGTTTCCGCCGGTCGCCTCACGCCCGCCCAGGCGAGGGTGATCTACGAAGGCGTGAGTGTGCTCTCCGGCCATCTCGACGACGACGGCGCCGACCTGAGCGAACGCGCGGTCCTCGGGCTGGTGCGCATCGCCCGGCCGCTGCCTCCCGCGCGGCTGCGCGAGCGTGTCGCGCGAGTGGTCGCATCCCTCGACCCCGAGGCCGCCGCACGCCGGCGGCAGCGCGCTGCGCTCGACCGCACCGACGTCAGCCTGTGGGCCGAGGACGACGGCATGGCGTGCGTGGCCGCGCGCGGGCCGGCGCTCGATGCAGTGGCGCTGCGTGAGTTGATCGCCGCGCGGGCGGAGTTGATGCGCGAGCAGGCCGACGAGTCCGATGAGCGCACGGCCGGCCAGTGGCGATACGCCGCGATGCTGGCCGCCTTCGGCCTAACGCCAGTCGGCAAGGCGGCGGTGGCAGTGGGAGTGGCAGTGGGAGTGGGTGGCGAGGTGAGACCGGTCGACTGCTCGACGGACGACGAGCCGTCGACGACGGGAGCCGAGGTGCCGGTCCCGGTCACTGATCCCGTGCGCATTCAGATCCGCGTCACGGTTCCGCTCGACACACTCTTCGGCCTGGCCGAGACTCCCGGGGAACTCGAGGGCTACGGCCCGCTCGATCCGGAATTGGCCCGCGCGCTCGCTGCCGACGCCGACTGGATCCGGTGGGTGACCGACGATGCGACCGGCGTACTCATCGACGAGGGGTCGCGTCGTTTCCCTGGTGCACGGCTGGCCCGCTTCCTTCGGGCACGCGAGCCGCACTGCAAGCACCCATCGTGCGGCGTGCGGTCGTCGAGGGCCGATGCCGACCACCTTCCACCTTTCTCACAAGGGGGCCGCACGCGTGCGGCCGACATGTCACCCACCTGTCCGCGCCACAACCGATTGCGCGAGGACTCCGGCTGGGCGACGCACGAGGAGGGGCCACGCGACCCGCTCGGGCCGCCCGATCCGGTGTGGACGTCGCCCCTGGGCCGCCGTTATCAGACGTCGACGCCGCAGGTACTCGCGCACGACTTCATCCCCCGGCGGATGTGAACGAGGTCGGGTCGTAGAGTGAAAGCGTGATCGACCTCAAGCGCGAGGCACACGTCGGAGCATCGCTCGGCCTGTTCTGGGCCATCACGCGCGCCTACTCGCTGATGGGCGACCCGGGCGGCCAGCTCGAGACGTGCGACGACCTCGCCACCTTCGCCGATGGGCTGCGGTCACAGAGAGTCGTCAGGAGTCGCGGCGGCTTCCGCTACACGTCCGACTACGAGACATGCGCCGCTGTCCTCAAGTCCCCCGACGCCTCCGCCGACATTCCCGAGCCACGCAACCTCCTCGAGTCGATTCTCATCGGGCCCATGCCGCCCGCCGATCGCATCGACCCGCTGCTCGACGGGATCATCACCAAGGACGGCGACGACCACTCACGCATTCGTAAGCTCGTGCAGCCCGCCTTCACCCACCGCGTGATGCAGGCGTGGCGCGAGGCCGCCGATCGCGTGGCCGAGCGGCTGGTCGATGACCTCTCCAGCAAGCACACCGTCGACCTCGTGAAGGACTGGGCCGCGCCGCTGCCCATGGCCGTGATCTGCGAGATCCTCGGCGTACCCTTCGCCGACCGCGACAACTTCACAGCGTGGGGCAACACGCTCGCCGAGGGTCTCGACCGCCCGCGCAGCCTCGGTCATGCCCGCGCCATGGATGCTGCATCCGCCAGCCTGACGGCGTACCTGGCGAACCTGCTCACCCAGCGCCGGCGCACGCCCGAGGACGACCTCCTGTCGACCCTCGCGCATGTCGAGCTCGACGGCGACATGCTCACCGACCGTGACATCGTGGGTACGGCGTCGTTCATCCTGCTCGCCGGATTCGAGACGACCGTCAACCTGCTGGGGGCGGGCACCCAGGTGCTGATGGGGCACCGAGACCAGTTCGCCGAGGTCTCCGCCAACCACGACCTCATCCCGGCGATGGCCGAAGAGGCCCTGCGCTACGTCTCTCCGGTTCAGTACACCTTCCGCACGGCCCTGGCTCCCATCGCGCTGCCAGACGGGTCGGAGCTGCGCGAGCACAACACCATCGTGCTCCTGCTGGTTGGCGCCAATCGCGATCCAGCCGTGTTCACGGATCCCAACCGCTTCGACATCCACCGCGAGAACGCGCGGCGGCATCTGGCCTTCGGCTTCGGCGTTCACCACTGCCTGGGCGCAGCACTCGCTCGCATGGAGGCCGAGGTCGCCTGGCGGCATCTGCTCGAGCGCTTCCCGGACATCGAGGCCTGGCAACTTGCCGGCGAGCCGGTGCCCAATCCAGGTCGCATGATCCGCGGGCTGCGCTCGCTGCCCGTGCGCCTGGGCGCACCCGTGGCCGCCTGAGATCACCATGTCTACTCCCCCCGCGCGCACGCGCATCCGCTGGTCCTCGATCGTCCTTCTCGAGACCACCAACCTGCTCTCGGGCATGTCCAACGGTGTCGTCACCATCGCGATCCCCTGGCTGGTGCTGCAGCGCACGGGATCGGTGACCGCTGCAGGACTCGTCGCGGCGCTCTCCGCGCTGCCCGGGATCATCGCCAGTCCGCTCGCAGGCTGGGCGGTAGACCACTTCGGTCGACGCATCGTGAGCATCGTCTCCGACGTGCTCTCGGCGATCTCGGTCGCGGCCATCCCGCTCGTCGCGATGGTCACCGACCTCAACCTCGCGATGATCCTTGCCCTCGCGATGCTGGGCGCGGTCTTCGATCCGGCCGGC
>CAINGG010000444.1 GCA_903848435.1 uncultured Actinomycetes bacterium
AGTTCGGTGTTGCTCGCATCGGACGCCGGATCGGTGGCATTGGGATTGAAGCGCGGCCTCAGCGTGACCGGGCCGACCGCGATCCGTGCCGAGCCGACGACGCGAGGGGCGTCGGCGGCGATCGCCTCCTGGGCCGCCGCGTTCTGCAGGACCGACCGGTCGTCGGCGGCATGGACCTGGGGATTGATCGAGAACGACGCCCACGCAAGCCCCGCCTGCTCGGGAGGCTGACGATTGAGCTCGGTGAAGTACAGGTCCGTGCCGCCGCACCAGGGCAGGTCGTCCCCGAGGACGTCGCGCGCCTCCTCCAGCCGCGACGTCGACGTCACCTTCTCGTCCGCGTGAAGAACCGCCCACGAGTCGACGAGGGGGGCGATGTCGCGCACGGTGTCACGGATGCGCGCGTAGTCATCGGCGTCGCCGCCGGCGAACCGCACCCGCAGGCGGACATCCAGCCGCTGCGCGAGAGCGGCGAGCGCCGCCAGCCGCGTGCCGCAGTCCTCGGCCGTGGCATCCACCGTGGCCATGAGGTGGTCGAGCCCCAGCGCGGCGATGGCGGCCATCTCCGCCTCGCCCCACGGCAGATCCGTCGCCTGCGTCCCGAGTCGGGGGAGCGGCGCCGCGGCTCCCTCGACCGTCACCGTGACGGAGGCCTGCCGATCCTCGGGGTCGGGTAGGTCCCCCGTCACCGCCAGCGTCACCGACTGGGCGATGACATCGCCGGGCGCGACCTCGACCGGGAAGGGCAGGGAGATCGGCGTGCAGTAGGTCTTGTACGACGCGTCGCTCCAATTGCGATGGTCCTCGGTCTCGAAGACCTCTCCGGCGAAGTCCAGGCGCGCGCGACTGTCGCTGCCCACCGGCCACTCCATGGCCCGGACATCGAGGAAGGGCTGGTGCGGCGAGATCGCATCGGGAAACGCGCTCTCGATGACGTCGCCGTCGGCGGTGACGATGGTGCACGGGCGGCCGGCAAACCCCGCCATGGGATGGAGTACGCACAGTCCCAGGCGGTTGCGGAGGAAGGGCTCCGTGGTGGAGCCCTCGATGGCGTAGCGCACAGCGCCATCCGCCGCGCCGGTGATCTCGGCGGTCCAGGTGAAGGCCGACGCATCGAAGGTTCCCCGCGCGCGCAGAAGGATCCGGAAGGAGTCAGCCCCCGCCTCGATCGACTCGTCCTCGAGCTGCCAGGGTCGCGCGGTCCAGTTGCGGTCCTGGAAGGCGACGTAGATCCGCCGAACGATCTCGAGGTCGCCCGCGCGGATGTTGCGCAGGTCGCCGGTGTCGTACTCCAGGCGGAGCCGGCCCGCGGCGAGGGGAACGGACGTCACGGGGCGCTGCCCACCCGATAGGGCAGGCCCGTCGCGAGCGACTCGTAGGCCCCGAGCGTGAGTTCCATCGTGCGCAGGGTGTCGGCCCCGCTCGTCTCCGGCGTGCGCCCCGTCCGCAGGCACTCCACCCAGTGCCGCTGCAGCGTCACAACACTGTCCTGGATGCCGTTCCACGGCCGCGATGCCCAGTCATGCTCGGGGATCTGCAGGTCCTCGTCGAGGACGGCATAGCCGGTCATGCGCGCCGCGGAGTCCCCGACGTCGACGGCATGGGAGACGACCTGCAGGTGGTAGTCCGGCCCGAGGGTGAGGGCGCCCTTGGTGCCTTCGATCGTGACGAAGGCCTGGGGGTACGTCGAATGATCGGAGAACGTCTCGTAGCTCGCGTCGGCGATGGCGGTGGCACCGGGCATCCGCATCATGACGGTGGCGACGTCCTCGCCGACGATGCGCGGGTTCACGCGCAGGGCCTCGGCGTACAGGGACTCGGGCTCTCCCATGAAGAACCGCGCGAGGTCGAACAGGTGCACCGCGACATCCACGATGATCATGCGCTCGCTGTCGAGCAGCCACGGCTGCGGCGTGTAGCAGTCGTGGAAGCTGCGGAAGCTGAAGCGCCCGAAGAACGGCCGCCCGATGGTGCCCGCATCGAGCACTTCCTTGACCCGGCGCATCGGGTACTGGAACCGGAAGTTCTCATGCACCATGAAGGGCAGGTCCTTGGCCGCCATCGCCGCCACCATCGCGCGCGCATCCGCGAGGTCCCAGGCCAGGGGCTTTTGGCAGATCGCGGGAACGCCGTGCTCCGCGGCCAGGAGCACCATCTGCGGATGCGTCGGCGGTGTCGTGGCGATGTCGACGAAGTCGAGCTGCTCGCGGGCGAAGAGCTCGGCGGCGTCGGCATAGGGACGCCCGCCGAAGTCACGCGCCGCTGCGGCCAGCCGCTCCGGGTCGGTGTCGCACACGGCCACGAGTTCGACGTCGGGGATCTCGGCCCAGGCGTGCAGGTGGTTCTGGGCAAAGAAGCCGGTGCCGATGACGGCGAAGCGATATCGCCTGCTCATAGCTCAGTCGGCCTTCTGGGGTCGTTGATCCACTCGCTCCACGACCCGACGTACATCCGCGAGCCCGGCAGGCCCGCCACGGTCATGGCGAGCACGTTCTGCGCGGCCGTGATCCCAGAGCCGCAGTAGAAGATGATGTCTTCGGGCTGCTGATCGCCGATGAGAGATTCGTAGTGCGCGCGCAACTCATCGGGGGAACGGAAGTGCTTGTCGCCGGTCAGGGTGTGCGCGCGATCGGCCAGGCCGGCTCCAGCGATGTGGCCGCGCACGGGATCGTGATAGACCCCGCGCCCGTGGTAGCCCTCCTCGCCGCGTGAGTCGAAGACGCAGGTAAGCGGTCGCTGCCGGGCCACGTCGACTTCGGCGACCTCGACGAGGAGCTCGGGGCGCAGGCGGGTGGTGAACGTCGCCGGGTCGGGCGTGCGCACGTCGGTCTCGATGGGCGCACCGGACTCCACCCATGCCTGCCAGCCGCCATCGAGCACCGCGACGCGGTCATGGCCCATCCAGCGCAGCATGAGCCACACGCGCGCGGCCGACATCAGGCCGCCGTCGGCGTCGTAGGCGACGACCTGCGTGTCATCGCCGATGCCCCACGCACCGAGTTGGCGCGCGAAGACGTCAGGCTCGGGGAAGGGTCGCCGCCCGGTCACCCCGGGGACGATCTCGCCGGCGAGGTGCGTCGCCGTATCGGCGTAGAGGGCGCCGGGGATGTGACCCTCGGCGTACGCCCGCTGGCCCCAC
>CAINGG010000445.1 GCA_903848435.1 uncultured Actinomycetes bacterium
CCCAGCAGTCCCTTGAGTACGTCGTCCTGGGCAAGAGCGGCGAGCGCATCCTCGAGCGTCATGGGCAGCACCTCGGCCGCGGGATCCTCGTAGGTCCAGCCCTCGAGCGCATCCGGCGGTGTCAGACCCCGCTGGATGCCGTCGAGTGCGGCAGCAAGAACGGCGGCGCTGATGACGTAGGGGTTGGCGGCGCCGTCACCGATGCGCAGCTCCAGTCGCGTGCCGCGACCGCGCTCCGGCGGGATGCGCACCATTGTCGAGCGGTTGTCGTAGCCCCAGTTGATGCGATACGGCGCGAGGGTGTCGGGGCCGAGGCGCTTGAACGCATTGACGGTCGGGTTGGTCAGCGCGGAGAGCGCGGGCGCGTGCTCGAGGATTCCGGCGATCATCGACAGCGCGGTCGGGCTGAGGTTGCCCGAGGCATCGGCCATGACGTTGTCGCCGTCGCGCTCGACGGAGAAGTGCAGGTGGAAGCCGCTGCCGCCTTCATCGTTGAAGGGCTTGCCCATGAAGGAGGCCAGGAAGCCCTGCCGCGCGGTGATGTCCTTGACCGCTGTCTTGAAGAGGAAGGTGCGGTCGGCCGAGAGCATCGCGTCGGCATGCCACAGGTTGATCTCGTACTGCGAGGGGCAGAACTCGTGGTTGCCCGCGAAGGCGCCGATGTCGAGCTTGTCGCACATGCGCAGCGTGTGCAGGAAGTAGCCGTGCGGATCGACGGTCGCACCGGTCGTGTAGACGAGGCCCTTGTGGTCGAAGGTGCGCTCCCACACGCCGTCGCGCTCCTCCATCACGTAGTACTCCAGCTCGGGACCGGTCACGGGCACGAGTCCGAGCTCGGCGTACCCATCGATCACGCTCTGCAGCACGGTGCGCGGCGCAGTCGGGTGCGCGGAGCCGTCGGGCTCGAACACGTCAGCGACGACGTACGCGACACCGGGCTCCCACGGCATGTCGCGAATCGTCGACGGCACGATCTGCGTGACGAGGTCGGGCAGGCCGTCGGAGACCGAGCCGTGGCCGTCGAGCACGCCGCCCTGGGTGTTGGTGACCCACACGCCCTGGCAGAACGTCGGCCCGTGGCCGAGGGCGCGCTCGAGCTGGGTGACGAGCATGTCCTTGGAGCGGGTGATGCCCAGGACGTCGGAGTAGAGCACGCGCAGGACGTCGATTCCGCGAGACTGGAGCTCGGCGCGGACATCCGAGAGATCGAGCGGGCGGCTGGCACTCATGGTTTACTCCGATCGTTCGGGTACGAACGGAATCGTAGGGGAGGGAGGGGCCGTGCGGGTCCTGTTTGTGCAGCATGACCACCTGAGCCCGCCGGGGCCGGTCGCGGAGCGCTTCGCCCAGCGCGGGTTCGAGGTAGTCGAGACCGTCGTCGTCCCCCGCGAGCGGTTCCTCTCCCCCGACGTCGACTTCGACTTCCCCGAGATCGGCGAGCACGACGTCGTGGTGCCGATGGGCGCCCCGTGGGGCGCGTGGGAGGACGACCGGATCGGCACGTGGCTGAAGCCCGAGCTCGACTGGCTGCGCGACCTGCACCGCAGCGACGTTCCCATCTTCGCGATCTGCTTCGGCGCGCAAGCACTCGCGCGCGCACTCGGCGGCTCCGTCGCACCCGGCCCACGCGCGGAGATCGGCTACACCTGGATCAACTCCGATGATCAAGAGCTCGTACCCAACGGTCCGTGGTTCCAGTGGCACTACGACCGCTTCACCGTGCCGCCCGGCGCCACCGAGATCGCACGCAATCCGCGCGCGTCACAGGCCTATGTCATCGGTCGCTCACTTGCCGTGCAGTTCCATCCCGAGGTCACCCCGGCCTGCCTCGCGGGCTGGCTCGGCGAAGGCGGCAGCGAGGAGGCGGCGAAGGACGGCGTCGACCCGGCCGAGTTGCTGGCGGGCACGGTGCGCGAGGAGCCGGTCGCGGTCGCTCGGGCCCACGCCCTCGTGGATTCCTTCCTCGACCGGGTGGCCAGGCCGGTCTAGGCCACGCCCCCGACGCGCCTTCGGACACCCTCGCATCGCAGACTTATCGCGTGATTCTCGTACGCCGTACCGCTGCCGTCGCCCTCCCCGTCGCCCTGGCCGCCGCCGTGCTCGCCGCACCCGCCCACGCGGCTGACCCGCCCGCCACCGTCGAGCCTCCCGCGCCGGGCACCTGCCAGAACCTGACCTACGAGCAGGCCGCGAAGGGCACCTACACCGGGATGCTGGTCGACTGCACAGCGGCGCACACGATCGAAACGGTCGCGACACTCAAGGTGCCGGCCGGCATCGCTGTTGACGGCAACAACAGCCGGGCACTGGTGGCCTGGCTCGATCCGCAGTGCCAGACCGAGGTCAACGCCTACGCCGGCGTCGCCGATCCGGAGACGACCGCTCCCGGCACGCGCACCTGGTACTTCTGGTTCACCCCGACGCAGAAAGAGTGGAAGGCCGGCAACCACTGGGTGTCGTGCGCAGCGGGCTCCGTGCCGGTGTCGATGAACAAGGCCCCGCGCCTGGTGCCGGTGACAAACTCCATCGCCAACGCTCCCGGTCGCAACAAGGCACGGACCTTCACGACAGATTCGTACGGCGTAGGCGAGTTCGTCGCGCGCAAGCCACTGACCGATATCGCGGCACGCACCTATCCGGGCACCGCGGGCCTGCAGAAGATTGCGTGGAAGTTCTGCAAGAAGGCCATCGGGTCCGACAAGTACTTCTGGTACGGCCCGAGCGAGAAGGAGTGGTACGAGGGCTGGACGGCGATCCGCTGCTACGAGCGCGTCAAGAAGTAGGGCCTACGTCACGAGGATCGCGCGGCTGGTCGCGGCGGCCATGCCGCGGTCGCAGGTGACCAGGTTGGCGCCCAATTGCTCCGCCAACTCGACGTAGAAGCCGTCGGCGATCGACAGATTGGCCTGACGCGCCCATGCTCCGCGAGCGAGGGGCGGGAGTGCATGACGCTCGAGTGGCATGGTGAGGAGGATCTCCACGCGAGTGCGCATCTCAACCGCTGAGGCTCCGGTTCGTTGAATACGTGCGAGAGCCGTCAGCACCTCTTCGTCGATGTGCGCAGGGGCGGCGAAGATGCAGCCTGCGGTCGCCTCGACGATCCCGGGGGCACGGTCACTGCTGAGCAGGAGGTCGACGACCGATGAGGCATCGACGACCACGACGCTCGCCACTAGTCGAGCCCCATCCGGCGCGCCAACTCCTCCTCGCGCTCATCGCGAATCTCACGGATCAACGCCGCCGAATCCACGTCGACCTTCAGCGGCGGCAGCTTGCGGACCTGCTCCCACCAGTCGGCCATCGACAGGCGGCGCAGTTCGGCATCCAGGGCCTGCTGGACCACGGCCGACACGTTGAGGTCGGCGGACTTCACCCGCTCGGCGAGCTCGTCGGGCAGATAGACGTTGATCCGAGCCATGCGCATACTATACACACACGGCGGAGGGGCTACGTCAGAGAGACCTTGACGGGGAAGCGCTTGATGCCGTTGACGAAGTTGGACCGCAAGCGCTCGACCGGGCCAGTGCGCTCCACGA
>CAINGG010000446.1 GCA_903848435.1 uncultured Actinomycetes bacterium
CGTCGGCGTACGCGTCATCGTCGATGGCTGCTGGGGCTTCGCCTCGTCCGATGTCGTGACGACCGACGAGGCCGTGGCGCTGGCCGACCGAGCCGTGTCCATGGCACGCATCAGTCGAGCTCTGACGACTCGCGAGGTCGAGTTGGCACCCGAGCCGGTCCACGTCGGGCACTGGGAGTCGCCCTACGAGATCGACCCATTCGACGTCCCCGAAGCCGAACGCGTCGGCCTTCTGCGCGAGCGCAGCCTGCTGCTTCTAGAGGACCCTCGCGTTTCACACGTCGATGCGCGGCTTCTTGCCGTGCGCGAGGCCGTGGACTACGCCGACTCGGCCGGCACCCGCACATCGCAGGTTCGCCGGCGAATAGAGGCGGAGTGGGCCGCCACGGCCATCGACGCGCACTCGGGAGCCTTCGAGACCATGGCGACGACAGCGCCTCCGGCCGGTCGCGGCTGGGAGTACGTCCTGGGCGGAGGAGCGCAGGTCGGCGGTGCGCGTCCGTGGGACTGGGGTGGGGAACTCGCTCAACTGCCCGAGCTCCTCGATGAGAAGTTGAAGGCACCCGGCGTGGATCCCGGGCGCTACACCCTGGTGATCCACCCAACCAACCTGTGGCTGACGATTCACGAATCGATCGGGCACGCCACCGAACTCGACCGTGCCCTGGGCTATGAGGCCAACTACGCGGGGACGTCATTCGCGACCCCGGACCAGCTGGGCACCCTGCGCTATGGCTCGTCGCTCCTGACGGTCACCGGCGACCGTCAGGCACCACACGGGCTGTCCACGGTGGGCTGGGACGACGAGGGGGTTGCGGCGCAGACCTGGGACATCGTTCGCGAGGGCACCCTCGTGGGGTATCAACTCGACCGCGCCATGGCTGCCGAGATGGGCCTCGACCGCTCCAACGGCTGCGCCTACGCCGACTCGGCCGAGCATGTACAGATCCAGCGCATGCCCAACGTCTCTTTACAGGCGGATCCGGGGGGCGGCTCGGTCGAACAGCTCATTTCCGGAGTCGACGACGGCCTCTACATCGTGGGCGACAAGAGCTGGTCCATCGACATGCAGCGCTACAACTTCCAATTCACCGGCCAGCGCTTTCACCGGATCAAGGGCGGGCGCCTGGCGGGCCAGGTCAAGGACGTCGCCTACCAGTCGCGCACGCCCGACTTCTGGGGTGCGCTCGTCGCGCTGGGTGGGCCCGACACCTACCTGCTCGGGGGCGCCCTCAACTGCGGCAAGGGACAGCCCGGGCAGGTCGCCGCGGTGTCCCACGGGTGCCCAGCGGCGGTATTCGAGGGCATCAACGTCCTCAACAGCGCGCGGGAGGGCGGATGATCGCCCCGCACGAGATAGCCGAGCGCGCGCTGCAGGCGGCCTCCGGCCTCGACGGCGCGATTGCCATCGTCACCACGAGCTCGCGTGCGGACCTGCGATGGGCGCGCACCACGCTCACGACCAATGGCGAATCACGGCATACCGATCTGACTCTCGTGGGCTTCCGGCGTCTGGCCGCCGGAGTCGCGACTGCGACCCTCAGTCGGTCGCAGCCCGATGCCGCGGGCATTCGTGCGCTCGTGGACGCGGTCACGGTGTCGCTCGCTGGCGCTACGGCGGCGGAGGACGCCTACGAACTCGTCGATCCTGCGGCATCCGCTGCCAGCGGTCGCGGTGCCTCGCCACAGTGGTCCGACGCGGCACCCCTGACCTCGAGCACGGCCCTCTCTCCCCTGTCGGCCCCACTGGGCAACCTCTTCGGGTCCTGCGTCGCGTCCGACATCGAGCTGTTCGGATACGCAGAGCACGAGTTGTCGACCACCTGGCTCGCCTCGTCGACCGGCCTTCGGCTGCGTCATACGCAGCCGAAGGCGCGCCTGGAGATCACGGCGAAATCACACGGCCGCAGCCGCTCGGCCTGGTGGGGGCATGCCGCAGACGACTTCAACGACATCGATCTCGTGCCCGGGGAGCACGACCTACGACGCGGCCTCGACTGGCAGGCGCGGCGTATCCCGGTCGATCCCGGCCGCCGCCGAGCGGTACTCACGCCCGGGGCTATCGGCGACCTGATGGTCGACCTGTGGTGGTCCGCGAGCGCCCGCGAGGCCGTCGAGGGCCGCAGCGTGTTCAGCGCTCCCGAGGGACGCACGCGCATCGGCGAGCGACTCTCCCCGCGATCGCTCACCCTGGCCAG
>CAINGG010000447.1 GCA_903848435.1 uncultured Actinomycetes bacterium
CGTCACGCCGTCGTCGGGACCCTGATGAGCGGCATGACCGAACGCCGCGCCGTCGTCATGCCCCTCGACGATCACCTCGACGACCTGCCCCTGCCCTACCCGCTCGCGTGCACGCTCGGCCATGAGGTCGTCGACGAGTCCGCTGATACGCGCAACCCGATCATCGACCTCGGCCTGCGGCACGTGACCGTCGAGGCCGACAGCCTCGGTGCCGTCCTCGTCGGAGTAGCCGAAAACGCCAATCGCATCGAGTCGCGCGGCCGAGAGGAACTCCTCGAGCTCGACCACGTCCGCCTCATGCTCGCCGGGGAACCCCACGATGACGTTGGTGCGTACGCCAGCCAGCGGATCGAGGGCGCGAATGCGATCGAGCAGGGCCAGGAAGTCATCGGATCCGCCGAACCTGCGCATGCGCCGGAGTACCCGCGGGCTGGCGTGCTGGAACGACAGGTCGAAGTACGACGCCACGCCCCCGGCGCCCGCGATCACGTCGATGAGCCCGGGCCTGATCTCAGCGGGCTGGAGGTACTGCACGCGCACGCGCACGAGACCGGGCACCTGGCCGAGGGAGGGCAGCAGGCGCTCCAGCATGCGGATGTCGCCGAGGTCCTTGCCGTAGGAGGTCGAGTTCTCGCTGACCAGGTGGACCTCGCGCACCCCCTGCTCCACCAGGTTCGCGCACTCGCCGATGACGTCCTCCGGACGCCGACTGACGAACGCACCCCTGAACGCCGGGATCGCGCAGAAGGTGCAGCGCCGATCGCAGCCCGAGGCAAGCTTGACCGACATGACGGGCGCGTAGGCGCGTCGGGTGACAGCTGCGTGCCCCGGGGGGCTGACCGGCACGGTCGAGCGCTCGATCGGGGAGATGGGCAGCAGGTGACGGCGGTCGCGAGGCTCGTGCGCTGCCAGTGACTCCCCCGCGAGGACGGCGCGCAGGCGCTCGCCGATCTGCGGATAGTCGTCGAAGGACAACACGGCCGAAGCCTCGGGGAGCTCCGCCGCGAGCTCGCTGCCGTAGCGCTCAGCCAGGCAGCCCGAGACCACGACGCGCGCATCACTGTCAGCGGCCGCGAGGACCGCATCAATGGAGTCCTTCTTGGCGGCCGCGATGAACCCACAGGTGTTGACGAGCACGATGTCGGCCGCGTCGTCATCGTCGGCGACCGCGAAACCGTCGGCAGCCAGGCGCCCCTCGAGTTCGTCAGCGTCGACGTCATTGCGCGCGCATCCCAGGCGCACGACGGCGACACGGGGCGGCGGGGTCACCCCCACAGACTAGAGAGGCTCTCCGCGCAGGATCACCAGGAAGCCGGGCAGGTCGTCGGCCTTGAGCAGCACCTCTCGCGCCTTGGAGCCCTCGCTGGGACCCACGACGCCGCGGGATTCGAGCAGGTCCATGAGCCGACCGGCCTTGGCGAAGCCGACACGCAGCTTGCGCTGCAGCATGGACGTCGAGCCGAACTGCGTCGTCACGACGAGCTCCGCGGCCTGGCACAGCAGATCGAGGTCATCGCCGACCTCGTCGTCCACCTGGCGATTGGACTTGGGAGTCGCGGTGACGTCGTCGCGGTACGCCGGCTCCATCTGCTCGCGCGCGTACTTCACCACCCCGCGAATCTCGGACTCCGAGACGAAGGCACCCTGGATGCGCTGGGCCTTGCTGGCGCCCATGGGCAGGAAGAGTCCGTCGCCCTGGCCGACGAGCTTCTCGGCGCCCGGCTGGTCGAGGATGACGCGGCTGTCCGCGAGCGACGACGTGGCAAAGGCCAGTCGGCTGGGGACGTTGGCCTTGATGAGGCCCGTGACCACGTCGACGCTCGGGCGCTGCGTGGCGAGCACCAGGTGAATGCCGGCGGCTCGGGCCAACTGGGTGATGCGCACGATGGCGTCCTCGACGTCGCGCGGGGCCACCATCATCAGGTCCGCGAGCTCGTCGACGATGACGAGCAGGTAGGGGTAGGGGCGCAGCACGCGTTCGCTCCCCAGAGGCGGCTGCACGCGCCCGGTGCGCACGGCCTTGTTGAAGTCATCGATATGCCGGAATCCGAAGTGCGCGAGGTCGTCGTAGCGGGTGTCCATCTCCTTGACCACCCACTGCAGCGCGTCAGCGGCCTTCTTGGGGTTGGTGATGATCGGGGTGATGAGGTGCGGGATGCCCTCGTAGGAGTTGAGCTCGACGCGCTTGGGGTCGACCAGGATCATGCGGACCTCGTCGGGGGTCGCGCGCATGAGGACCGACGTGATGAGGGCATTGATGCAGCTGGACTTGCCCGCGCCGGTTGCTCCCGCCACCAGCAGGTGCGGCATCTTGGCGAGATTGGCCACGACATAGCCGCCCTCGACGTCCTTGCCCAGGGCCACCGTCATCGGATGCTGCTCGCTGGTCGCCGCACCCGAGCGGAGTACGTCGCCCAGGCTGACGAGCTCGCGATCAGAGTTGGGGATCTCGATGCCGATCGCGCTCTTGCCGGGGATGGGGCTGAGGATGCGCACCTCGGGGCTCGCCACGGCGTACGCGATATTGCGGCTCAGCGCCGTCACGCGCTCGACCTTCACGCTGGGCCCGAGTTCGATCTCGTAACGCGTCACGGTCGGACCACGATTGAAGCCGGTGACGCGGGCATCGATGCCGAACTGCTCGAGTACCTCGGTCAGGGCAGTCACGACGGAGTCGTTGGCCTTGGTGCGCGCACGGGGTGCGGCGCCCGCCTTGAGCATGTCAGCCGGGGGCAGTGCGTAGGTCGCCGTCGACTCCAGGGGCAACTGCTCGATCGGGGCCGGCTTGGGAGCCGGCGCGGGAGGTGCGTCGGGGACGACCACCGGGATCTCGCAGGTCGCATCGCGCTCGGCCTCCGGCTCGGCCTTGACCGGCTCATCGAAACGCGCGACGGCGAGGATCTCGCGCGCTGCAGCGGCGGGTGCGAGCGGTTCGGGATCGGGGTCCCCCGCGGACGCGAGGAACTCCTCCTCCGCCGAGAGTTCGACGACGAAGCCATCGGGCATGTCAGCCTCATAGGCATCAAGGTCATCGAGGTGCTCGTCTGTCGGGCGTCCCGATCCGCTGCGCATGAGGTGCGACAGGCCGGACCTGAGTGCACGCGGCACGGCGATGAGCGGGGTGCCGGTGATGACCAGCAACCCGAAGATCGCCAGGATGCCCAGGAGGACACCGGCGACGACCGGACCGAGTGCGGCGGCTATCGGGGCCGTCGCCACCCAGCCGACGATCCCAGCACCGGATGACAGTGCGTCGAGCCCATCGCTCGGTGTCGGCAGGCCCTGGATGAGGTGCCAGATGCCCGCGGCGGCTATCAGCAGCGCAAGACCGCCGACCAGGAGACGACCGTTGGTGACGTGGTCTTCCGGTGCTCGCAGCGTGCGCCAGGCCATGACCAGCAGGATGATCGGGACGAGGAGGTCGAAAGCGCCGACGAGGTAAGACGAGACGGTGCCGAGTCCGACCGTGAACCAGCCGTCGACGCCGAACCACACCGCGGC
>CAINGG010000448.1 GCA_903848435.1 uncultured Actinomycetes bacterium
CGCAGGATGCCTCCGGCGGCACCGGACTCGATAGCGGCACGCGTATCGCCGAGGTGCGCCTTGATGCGATCGAGTAGCGGAGCCGAGGTGTCGGCGCCATGCGCGGCCGCATTGGCCGCCAGGGCAGCGGCGGCGTTGGCGCTGACGACCGCGCGTACGGCGTCGATATCGGAGGGCAGCGCGAGCTCGGGGTGCTCACGGGGCATGCCGAACGCCGCCCGGCACACCTCGGCGTTCGTGACCGGGTCTCCCCCGACGAGCGCGCCCTCAGAGATGCCGCCCATGCCCAGGTCGGCGGCGGACACGCGCTCCTCGATCACTCCCCCGCGCGTGGTGTCCCACACCTGGGTGACGCCGTAGGGAGAGATCTCGTCCCATCCGGTCTCCCCGCGCACGACGAACACGCGATCACCGCGGTCGGCGAACACCTGCGCCATCAGCGGCGCGGAGCGCTCGCTCGCGCAGCCGATAAGGCCGGCAGTGGGGCGCGCCGGGTTGGTGAGCGGGCCGAGGGTATTGAAGATGGTGGGCACGCCGAGCTCGCGCCGGATCTGTGCCGCGTGCTTCATTGCCGGATGCAAGACCTGCGCGAAGGCGAACGCGATACCAGCCTCGCGTGCGCACGATGCGATGGCATCAGGGCCGAGATCGATCGCGACACCGAGCTCTTCGAGCACGTCGGCGGTGCCGGCCTTCGATGACGCCGCGCGATTGCCGTGCTTGACGACGGTGGCACCGCACGCGACCGCGACGATCGCCGCCATCGTCGAGAAGTTCACCGACCCGGAGCCATCGCCGCCGGTGCCGACGACGTCAAGCAGCACCCCCGGCACGCTGATCGGCAGCGCAGCGTCGCGCATGACCGCCGCTGCCGCCGCGATCTCGCGGGCCGTCGGGCCTTTGGCCTGCACGCCTAGCAGGAACGCGCCCACCTGGGCCGGGGCGGCCTCCCCCGACATCACCTGGGCCACGGCCCAGGCGGCGGAGTCGGAGTCGAGGTCGAGCCCGGCCGCCAGGCGGCCGAGGACGCCGGGCCAGGACGGGCTGGCCGGTGAGGTCATGGGTCAGGCCACGGGGGCGCCGGCCACCCGCTGGCGCAGGAGGTGAGCGGTGGCGTCGGCCAGGACCCGGGGATCCAGGGGCCGGGGCACGACCGCGTCGGCCCGCGACCAGGTGGCCAGCCAGGCGTCCTGGGGGCGGCCGGTGAGCACGAGGATGGGCGGGCAGTTGAAGATCTCGTCCTTGAGCTGGCGGCAGACCCCCATGCCCCCGAAGGGCACCGCCTCGCCGTCGAGGATGGCCACGTCGATGCCCCCGGCGTCCATCGTGCGAGTCACAAACGCCTCAGTAGCCACTTCCACCACACGGATGGCGGGCAGCTCGGGGGGCGGGGCGACGGCCCAGAGCCAGGGCCACCTGCTGGCGGGTGGTCCGGTCGTCGCTGTAGATCAGGACCCCCAGCGTGGGGGCCTCGTCGGAGGCCTGGGAGGCGTGGTCAGTCACGGCGTCAGGCTACCGGGGGGTCGCCCTGCCCCTCACGCTCCCCCATGGCAGACTGCGGGACGTGGCGACCGCTTCTCCCCCCGTGGCGCAGGCCTACGCCCACGCCCCGGCCAACCGGCCCAACATCGTGGCCGTCGGCACCATCGTGTGGCTGTCCAGCGAGCTCATGTTCTTCGCGGGCCTGTTCGCGATGTACTTCACGCTCCGCGCGGTCAACCCCGAGCTGTGGGCCGAGGAGACGTCCAAACTCAACATCCCCTTCGCGAGCGTCAACACCACCATCCTGGTGCTGTCGTCGGTCACCTGTCAGCTCGGCGTGTTCGCGGCTGAGCGCGGTGACGTGAAGGGGCTGCGTCGCTGGTTCATCATCACCTTCCTCATGGGCGCCATCTTCATCGGCGGCCAGGTGACCGAATATGCCGAATTGGTCCACGAGGGCATCACGCTCTCCAGCAGCGCCTACGGCTCGGCGTTCTACCTGACCACCGGCTTCCACGGCCTGCACGTCACCGGCGGACTCATCGCCTTCCTCCTCGTCCTCGCCACCACCTATGTCGTCAAGCGCTTCACCCACGATCAAGCCACTCGAGCCATCGTCGTGTCCTACTACTGGCACTTCGTCGACGTGGTCTGGATCGCGCTGTTCTTCATGATCTACATCCTCAAGTAGGCCCACGAAACGACACTGGAGAGAGGTTCGGTGAAGGCACTCGCAGCACGGCGACGCAATCCCGTGGTCGCCACCCTGCTCCTGCTCGTCGCCCTGGTCGGGGTCGGTGGCGTGTACGCCGTCGCCACGTCCGCAGCCCCGGCTGAAGCTGTC
>CAINGG010000449.1 GCA_903848435.1 uncultured Actinomycetes bacterium
CGAGCCTTCAGATCCAGGCGGAGTACTTCGAGAAGGCGCGTGACTTCGCCGACCGGCAGGGCTACTCCGACGACCCGGGCTCGGTGGTCAGTCGCACGCTTGAGTTGTGGGAGCGCACGCTCAAGGCCGTCGAGACCGGTGACCTGTCGCTCGTCGAGCATGACATCGACTGGGTCATCAAGCTGCGGCTCATCGAGCGCTACATGGCCAAGCACGGGATGGCCCTGGCCGATCCGCGGGTCGCGCAACTCGATCTGGCCTACCACGACATCACGCGTTCCCGAGGGCTGTACTACCTGCTCCAGCGTCACGGCCGAGTGAACCGGCTCACGCACGAGCCGGAGGTTTTCGAAGCCAAGTCCGTGCCCCCGCAGACGACTCGGGCACGCCTGCGGGGTGAGTTCATCCGCCGCGCCCAGGAGCGGCGCCGGGACTTCACGGTCGATTGGGTCCACCTCAAGCTCAATGACCAGGCACAGCGCACGGTCCTGTGCAAGGACCCCTTTGCGAGCGTCGACGAACGTGTCGACAAGCTGATCGCCAGCATGTGAGCCGAGAGCGGTCCCCAGGCTAGGGTGTCGGCATGCGTCTTCCCCTCGCACTTGCCGCCGCCGCCCTGGTCCTCGCCGGCTGCGGCGGCTCCTCGACCCCGAGCGAGTCGACCTCCGCGCCGGCCCCCGCACCCGCCTCGAGCAGCTTCCCTGCGACGCCATGGTCCGTCAGCGACTGTGCGACGTTGAATCCGCCTGTCGAAGGCACTCCACCGGACCCTGCCGTTGTGCAGGACGGCGTCGCGACGACAACCGATGTCGGGACCGCTCCGATGATTGGAATCGACAGCGTGGCCGCACCCGTGACCGCGCTCGTCACGGTCGACGTGGTCGACGGCTCCGGCGATGCGGTGGCGGCAGGGGCCACCGTGACCGTCGACTACTGCGGCGTGGGCCTCGACTCGGGCGCCATCTTCGACTCCTCCTGGGCCCGCGGCCAGCCGGCCACGTTCCCTCTCGATGGGGTCATCCTCGGATGGCAGGAGGGCATTCCGGGCATGAAGCCGGGTGGGCGCCGCCTCCTCATCATTCCCGGTGACCTCGCCTACGGACCCAACCCGCCGCCCGGCAGCGGCATCGGTCCCAATGAGACGCTCGTCTTCGTCGTCGACATGCTGTCCAGCCCCTGACCCCCGGAGGAACCGTGACCGAGAAGCCTGAGATCGATTTCATCGAGGGGCCGCCGCCTGTCGACCTCGTCATCACCGACCTCGTCGTCGGGGAGGGTGCCGAGGCCAAGCCCGGCGACCAGGTCCTCGTGCACTACGTCGGCGTGGACTTCGAAACCGGCGAGCAGTTCGACGCATCGTGGGATCGCGGCGAGCCGATCCGCTTCCCACTGGCCGGCCTCATCGCCGGCTGGCAGGAGGGGATCCCGGGCATGCGCGCAGGCGGGCGGCGCCAATTGGTGATTCCTCCAGCCAAGGCTTACGGGGAGTCAGGCGGGCATCGGCTCGCCGGGCGCACCCTCGTGTTCGTGATCGACTTGATCGACGTCGGCTGATCGAATTCGGAGGGCGCGTGCGCACGGACCGCACGGAGCGGCTGCTCAACCTCGTCCTGTGCCTGCTGGGCACCCGCCGGGCGGTGAGCCGCGCGTCTATCCGGGATGCCGTCCCCGGATACGCCGAATCAGCGTCCAATGAGGCGTTTGAGCGCATGTTCGAGCGCGACAAGGACGAGTTGCGCGCCATGGGCATCCCGATCGAGACGGTGATGTCGCCCGATGGCGACGTCGATGGCTACCGCATCCGCAGCGACGAGTACTCCATGCCCGCCATCGCCTTCACCGGCACCGAACTCGCGGTACTGGGCCTTGCCGCGCAGGCGTGGAGCGATGCGGCCCTGGGCGGTGTCGCTCAGGGAGCGCTTCGCAAGATCGAGGCTGTCGCGGGGGAGCGCTCATCTATCGCGGATCTCGGTGTCACCCTCACCGCACGACCGGGTGCGGGCGATCACGTGCTGCCCACCCTGTGGGAGGCGATTCGGTCCTTGCGCGCCGTTCGCTTCGACTATCGCGGCCTGCGTGACAGCGATGCGGCACCGCGCACACTGGAGCCCTGGGGTACCGCGCGCGTGCGCGGTGCGTGGTACGTCGCGGGCCGAGATCGCGATCGTTCCGACACTCGCGTCTTTCGCCTGTCTCGGATCCACGGCGACATGTCGTTCGCGTCGGGACCGGCATCGTTTGACGGCGTACGCGAGGCCGATGTGCGCGCCATCATCGAACGTCTTGCCGACGATGAGCCTGCGGCCACCGCGGAAGTCGAGGTGACCTCGGGCGGTGCCCGTCTGCGCATGCGAGCCGAGCAGCCCGATGCCCGGGTGCTGCGGGTGGCTTACTCCGATGTCCAGCAGCTGGTCGGGGATGTTGCCGAGCTCGGTGCCGATGCCCGGGTCCTGGCGCCCGACGACTTGCGGATCGCCGTGCGTACGGCCTTGGCGGCGGTCCTGGCGGCGCACGAGGATTCACCATGAGTGCCACCGCCGCCGAACGCCTCTCGCGACTGCTGGCTCTCGTGCCCTGGCTGGCCCAGCACGATGGAATCTCCATCACGGAAGCCGCACGGCATTTCGGGGTGACCCCTGGCGAGCTCGAGCGCGACCTGTGGCTCGTCGTGTGCTGCGGGCTGCCCGGTCACGGCCCGGATCAACTCATCGATATCCAGTTCTGGGACGACGACGGGATCATCAACGTCATCGACCCGCAGACCCTCGAACGCCCCTTGCGCCTGAGCGTCGCAGAGGCAACAGCGCTCCTCGTGGGGCTGCGCATGCTGGCGCAGGTGCCCGGCGGGCACGATCGCGGCGCCATCGCATCGGCTACGTCCAAGCTGGAGCAGGCGGCCGGGTCGGCTCTCGATGCTGGCAACGCTGTCATGGTGGTCGACAGCACCCCGGAGGCCGTGCGCTCAGTGGTCGATGATTCGCTCGCGCGCGGGCGCGCACTGCGCCTGGTCTACGCCGGCGCGACCAGCGACGCCATCACCGACCGCGTGGTCGACCCGCGGGCCGTCGTTCACCAAGACGGCTACGACTATCTCGACGCATGGTGCCGCAGCGCGGGCGCGCAACGCACCTTCCGGCTCGACCGAGTGATCTCGGCAGAGGTGCTGGCGGAGCCTGCGGAGGTCCCCGACGACCTCCCGCCGATTGCCACCGCCCCGGCCACGGGTCAGCCCGTACGGCTGTCCTTCACCGAGGCGGCCGCCTGGGTGATCGACGCCCTGGATCTGAAGGATGTCGAGCGACTGCCGGGTGGAGGTGGCGAGGGCACGCTGAATGTCGCCGACCTGGCCTGGCTGATCCGGCTCGTGCTCGGCCAGGGCGGCGCCCTCGTCGTTCGCCATCCGCAGGAGGTACGGGGGCAGGTCGCCGCAGCGGCCCGGGGCGCCCTCTAGTCGCGCATAGGGGCCCCTCAAACGAGGTGACGGGTTACCATGGTCGTGCCGGGGCGCTGACAGGTCCGGCCCTGACGAAAGGCGGAGGAATGCCCTTCAATCTCAGAGGGCCCGAGATCCTGATTCTCATCCTCATCATCCTGCTGCTGTTCGGTGCCAAGCGGCTGCCCGACGTTGCGCGCGGTCTTGGCCGCTCCCTGCGGATCTTGAAGTCGGAGACCAAGGAGATGCAGGCCGACGGCACCGATGCCCCACCTGCCGTCGAGACTGGCACGGCCCAGGCTGCAGCGCCGCTGCCGCCAGCCCCCCAGGCTGCCGATGCGCCGCCGCCCGCTGCGCAGAGCGCTGCACCGGCACCTGCGCCGCAGCCGGAGCGCACCGAGTCCTGACCGGTGGCCGCACCACCTGACGCCAGCCCCTCGAAGCGCCGTCGCGGGGGCCCGGTGGATTCCGAGTCCGCCATGCCGCTGGTCGAGCACCTTCGCGAGTTGAGGTCACGGCTGGTCAAGGCAGCCCTGGCGATCATCGTCGGCATGGTCGTGGGCTGGATCTATTACGCGCAGATCTTCGCGTGGTTGTCCGCACCCTTCGAGGCGGTCGTGGCCCAGGCCCGTGCCGAGGGACGCGAGGTCACGCTGGCGCTGACCGGTGTCGCTGATCCCTTCGTGCTGCAGTTGCAGATTGCGGCAGTCACGGGACTGCTGCTCTCGTCACCCGTGTGGCTGTATCAGCTCTGGCGCTTCGTGACGCCAGGACTTCGCAAGAACGAGCGTCGATGGGCCATCGGGTTCGTGGCGGCTGCGGTGCCCCTCTTTGCGCTCGGGGTGGCCTTGGCCTACTTCGTCCTTCCTTACGGACTGGAGATCCTCTTCGGCTTCACTCCGCAGAACGTCGAAAACATCGTCGCGGTCGATCGCTACCTATCGTTCTTCATCCGCATGGTGATCGTCTTCGGCGTGGGCTTCCTCGCACCACTCCTGCTGGTGCTCTTGAACTTCGCCGGCGTCCTCACGGGCAAGAAGCTGCTGTCGTGGTGGCGGTGGATCATCTTTGCCGTCTGCATCTTCGCGGCCGTGGCCACTCCGACCGGTGATCCGATCAACATGCTCCTGCTCGCCGCGCCCATTCTGCTTCTCATGACGATGGCCATCCTCATCTGTCTCGGCAATGACCGGCGTCGGGCACGCAAGCGCGCTCCGGGCGAGGCCTTCGACGAGTGGGACGATGATGAAGCATCACCACTCGAGTCTCCCGAGACGACGTAGTCGATGCGCGAAGTCACGATCGTCGTCAACCCGACATCTGGCGGTGGTCGTGCGGCCAAGGCGCTCCCTGCCTTCGTCGGAGCCCTCCAGGCTCGCGATATCCGGCCCGTGGTCAAGGCGTCGCGTGACGCAGACGACCTGCGAGGGCTCGTTGCGCAGGCGCGGGACGCCGGGGCTGCCGAGGTGGTCGTGGCCGGTGGCGACGGCACCTTGCACCATGCCGTTCAGTCGCTCGCTGGATCCGATACGGCGCTGGCGATCCTGCCGATCGGCACAGGTGATGACAATGCGCGCACCCTGGGCATCCCGTTGCGGGACCCCGCGGGTGCCGCGGCCGCGGTGGCCGCCGGCGTGACACGACGCATCGACCTCGCGGAAGTCACGGCGGACGATGGCACTCGACGGTTCTTTCTCGGCGTCTTATCGGCCGGATTCGACTCCTTCGTCAACGAGCGTGCCAATCGCATGACGTGGCCCAAGGGCAAGGCTCGCTACGTCGTCGCGATCCTGGGAGAACTCCGCACCTTCCGGCCGGTGGAATACACCGCGTCCCTGGACGGCCGCGAGGTCCGCGACGGGGCGATGCTCGTCGCGGTCGGCAACGGGGTCTCCTACGGCGGTGGCATGAAAGTCTGCCCAGGTGCCGTCCCCGACGACGGACTCCTCGATGTCACGTGGCTTCATGCGGTCAGCACCCCGACCTTCATTCGCGTCTTTCCCTCGGTGTTCTCGGGCAGCCACGTCGACAAGCCCTTCGTATCGACGTACCGGGCACGCGAGATCGCCCTGGACGCCCCCGGTCAGCTCGCCTACGCCGACGGCGAGCGCATCGGGCCACTGCCGATCAGCATCCAGGCACGACCCGCCGCGCTGAGCGTGATCGTCCCCGCACCCGCCGCGTAGTCTGGGCGGGTGCCCAGCCCCGCTGAGCGTCACGCCGCGGCTCGCGAGCGGGCCAAGGACCCACTCACCGGCTTCCGCGCCGCCTACGACTTCCCGCTCGACGCCTTCCAGGAGCGCGGCTGCCGTGCCCTGTCGGAGGGCCGCAGCGTGCTGGTCGCCGCGCCGACCGGTGCCGGCAAGACGGTGGTCGGTGAGTTTGCCGTGCAGCTGGCCCTCGAGACGGGGCGCAAGTGCTTCTACACCACGCCGATCAAGGCGCTGTCCAACCAGAAGTACCACGACCTCGTGCGCCGTCATGGTGCCGATCAGGTCGGGCTGCTCACCGGCGACAACAGCATCAACGGCGAGGCGCCCGTCGTGGTCATGACCACCGAGGTCCTGCGCAACATGCTCTACGCGTCTTCGGACACTCTCGTCGGCCTCGGTTACGTGGTCATGGACGAGGTCCACTACTTGGCTGATCGCTTCCGCGGTCCGGTGTGGGAGGAGGTGATCATCCACCTGCCCGAGGGCATCCTGCTGGCCGCATTGTCAGCAACAGTGAGCAACGCCGAGGAGTTCGGCGAGTGGCTGGCCACCGTGCGGGGCGTCACCGAGATTGTCGTCGACGAGCACCGTCCCGTGCCCCTCTGGCAGGAGGTAATGATCGGCGATCGACTGCTGGACCTGTTCGTCGACGACGAGCACCACAGGGTCAATCCCGAGCTGGTGCGCATGGCCAAGGACGCGGCGAAGTGGTCGCCCGAGCGTGGGCACGGCCGAGGTCGGCGGCGCGGTCGCGACCGCCTTACGCCGTGGCGCACCGACGTGGTGTCGGAATTGCACGACCAGCACATGCTGCCGGGCATCACGTTCATCTTCAGCAGGGCTGGTTGTGACGCGGCGGTGAGCCAGTGCCTCGCCGCCGGCATTCGGCTCACTACGGCGCAGGAACGTGCCGAGATCGAGTCGGTGATGGACACCCGCACCGGTGATATCCCGCACGACGATCTCGTCGCCCTCGACTACGACACCTGGGCCGAGGGCCTGCGTCGTGGAGTCGCCGCGCACCATGCGGGCCTGTTGCCCATCTTCAAGGAGGTCGTCGAAGAACTGTTCCAGCGCGGCCTGCTCAAGATGGTGTTCGCCACCGAGACGCTGGCGCTCGGCATCAACATGCCCGCTCGGACCGTGGTACTCGAGCGCCTGGTGAAGTGGAACGGCGAGGCGCATGTCAGCATCACGCCCGGTGAATACACGCAGCTGACCGGGCGTGCTGGCCGCCGTGGCATCGACGTCGAGGGCAACGCGGTGGTCGTCTGGCACCCCGAGCTCGACCCTGAGAGCCTTGCCGGCCTCGCCTCGACACGCACCTATCCGCTGAGATCGAGCTTCCGACCCTCCTACAACATGGCGGTAAGCCTCATCCGCCAGATGGGCCAGACGCTCGCCCGCGACATCCTCGAGACGTC
>CAINGG010000450.1 GCA_903848435.1 uncultured Actinomycetes bacterium
CCGATCTGAACATCGCCACGGGGCCGATGTCCTTCATCTGGTGCACGGCGGGGGTGAGCGGGATCTGCGCGCCGGCCATGGCGGCGATCTGACGGCTCCAGCAGCCGCACGCGATGACGACGTACTCGGCCTCGATCGTGCCCTGGTCGGTGACGACGGCCTTGATGCGGCCGTCCGTGACGGTGAGGTCCTCGACCTCGACGTTGGCGAAGGACTGCAGGGCGCCCATCTCGATGGCCTTCTCGCGCATGAGCGTGCCGGCGCGCAGCGAGTCGCACACCCCGACGCCCTTGGTGTAGAAGCCGCCGAGGATGACGGTCTCGTCGATGAAGGGGACCATCTCCTTGACCTCGTCAGGCGTGAGCAGGCTCATGTCCTCGATGCCCCAGGACTTGCCCGAGGTGATGCGACGGGTGAGCTCCTGCATGCGCTCGGGAGTGCGGGCCACCTCGATGCCGCCGGACTCGAAGAACGTGTCGAGCTCCTTGTACTGCTTGAGGCTGTCGAGGGTGAGCTGCGCCATCTCCTTGTTGTGATCGACGAGGAAGATGAAGTTCGACGCGTGGCCGGTCGAGCCGCCGGGGTTGGGCAGCGGGCCCTTGTCGATCTGGACGATGTCGCGCCAGCCCAGGCGCGCCAGGTGGTAGGCCACGGAGTTGCCCACGATGCCGGCGCCGATGACGACGCACTTGGCCTTGCTCGGCAGACTGCTCATCTTCTCCCTCTCGGTGGTGCGTGTTAGGTGGTGCGAATCAAATGGCCCGGCGTACCTCGGCTTCGAATCCGTGGACGTGGGAGGACATGACCTCGGCCGCGCGGTCGGCGTCGCCGGCGCGGATGGCGAGGAGGAGATCCCGGTGCTCGGCCACCGCGTCCTCGAGGTGCACGACCCGATCGAGGGCGAGGAACCAGATGCGCAGGGCGTGCATGTAGTGCTGGTCGCACACCGACTGGAGGAAGTCGTTGTGCGCACAGCGGTAGACGTGGTGGTGGATGCGCTGGTCGAGCTCGATGAGCGCGCGCATGTCGGGGGCCGCCGCGATGGCGTCGATGTCCGCAAGGAGGGTGTCGATCTCGATGAGGTCGTCATCGGTACGCCGCTCGGCTGCAAGACGCGCGGCGAAGGGCTCCATCTCCTCGCGCACCTCGGAGAGGGCGGAGAGATCGCGCGGATCGAGTGCGGCGACGAACATCCCGCGGCGGGGGTAGACCTCCACGAGGCGCTCGTGCGCGAGCGTGCGCAGGGCCTCGCGGATGGGCGTGCGGCCCAGGCCCAGGCGCTCCTGGAGCTCCGGCTCGCTGAGCACGGATCCCGGCGGGAGCTCGAGGGTGACGATGAGGGCCCGGATCTCCCGGTAGGCCAGATCCGCCTGCGACTCCCCACCCCGGAAGTCGGGCTGGACGAGGACGGCCGGGGCACTCACGGGGATAGATATATCAGTCTGGAGCCCAGTTGTACATCAGATTCCGCCCTTCGGGTAACTCACGAGGAGGGTGGGTTCGGATGGGGGCCCGCCTAGCCTGGGGTCCCCGGCCTAGGAGCACTGGACCATGAGAACTGCCCGCCTCGCCCTGTCGGCCCTGGCCGCAGGCCTGTCGGCGGCCGTCGTCCTCGTTGGATGCACGGCGCAGGAGTCTGCTGCCCCCGTGGAGTCCGCGAGCTCCGCCGAAGGTCAGGTCGCCGCCCGATGCACGGCGCCGTTTCCCGCCGCGGTGGCCTACGACCCCGCCAAGGCCGACTACGCGGCGTGCGATGTGGTGCGGCTGGATGGCAAGGACTTCGTGGCGAAGTACCCGCCGCTCGTCAACGCCTGCCCGATCCAGAGTGCCTGCGCGGCGACTTACGACGCGTACGCGTGGATGACGTTGGCCGAGGCGCAGGAGGCGGCAGCACGCAAGACGGAGTTCTCCTACTACCGGGAGTACCGCTCGCCGGATGGCGGCGAGGGGTATCCGGCCTTGCTCGCGCAGTTGACTGACGGGCTGCGCGATTGCACCGCGGCGGACTACTCGGCCAAGCAGGTGACGAGTGGCACGATGCTCGCGTGCTTCCCGCGGGATCCGGTCGCGGCGCCGAATGTCCGCAACGCGATGCGCTATGTCACGAAGAAGCGCTTCGCCGAGTTCGCGCCCACGCTAGCCCAGGGCGATGCGACTTACGGGTACCCGGTCAATCCGGCGTACACGGCCGATGCCTACACGGCGTTCCTCCGGTCGATCGCGCGGTTCCCCGCCATGTGCGCCCAGGCGGACGATGAGTGCGCCCGCGCCCTGGCGGGCTACTTCGCGCAGGCCAGTCAGGAGTCCGGCGCCCATGGGGCGGATATCGACCTGCTGCGCTCGTCCTTCAACTCCCTGCGCGAGTCGGGCGCTCCCGGTCAGGCCTCGCACACCTACAACAAGGAGGGCAAGGACTGCCCGAAGACGCTGACGTGCCCGCCAGGCTTCCCGCCCAGCGGGCAGAGCGCCGATCCGAGCGTCAACTACACCGGCTGGTACTACGGTCGCGGGCCGTTCCAACTGTCGTACCCCGGCAACTACGCCTACTTCGCCAAGCTGGCCTTCGGTGACGACAAGCAGCAGTTCCTGCTGGACTGGCCGGACCTGGTGGCGTGGGATCCGGACCTGTACTTCCTGTCGGGGATGTGGTTCTACATGACTCCGCAGCCGCCGAAGCCCTCAATGTTCGACGTACTCACGGGGCGCTACTCGCCGAAGCCCGTCTGCAAGACGGCCGCGGACTGCCACGGGATCATCGCCGCGCCCGGTGGTGGTACGGCGAATCCCTTCGAGGCGACTATCGAGATCATCAACCCCATCGAGTGCCGCCCGACCTCAAAGCAGCCCGCACCGGCCAAGCGCGCGAAGATCTATCTCGAGGCCCTGCAGATCTTCGGGTCCAAGCCGGCACCGACGGAGAGCAAGCCCACCGGCTGCGACAACATCCGCCGCTACTCCGCCGGATTCGAGTTGAAGACCGTCTACTCCGATCCGAACCTGGCCTACTGAGGCGTCAACGCACGGGGCGTGAGCGGGCGGGGATGATGACGGTGTTGGACCTGGTGTCTTCGTGGGCGATGTAGACGGTGGTCTTCTTCCCGG
>CAINGG010000451.1 GCA_903848435.1 uncultured Actinomycetes bacterium
GACGCCCTCCGGATTTGGGAGGAGCGAAGCGACGGCTCCCCGAGGCGGCTCCAACCCAAGCCCCTATATTGCCGGATCGCTGGACCAGTGGCGCCTCGATGCTGATCAATCACACCGGCAGCGGCCATGAACGGTGTTTTACTGCACCATGAGGTCATTCGGCAGGTCCGTCTTTGCCAAGTCCAGCGTCGGTGCCGCCGCAGCGGTAGTCCTCGCTTCCCTCTTCACGTCAGGCCCTGCGGTCGCGACCCCAACTCAGGAGTACGCGCCTACGGCCGTCGCCGCTCCAGCCTTCACCCCGACCCTGACCTACGTCGCCTGCCCCGTCGACGAGAAACTGCCCCCTCGGACGAAGTGCGCAGCGTTGACCGTGCCGTTGGACTGGCAGAGCCCTGATGATGGGCGCACCATCGACATCGCTGTGCGGATCACACGGGCGAAGAACAATCCCGGGAGCAATGGCCTGACGTGGAACATCGGAGGCCCGGGAGCCGCAGTGGTCGAAGGCCATAGGAGCTTCTATTCAAAGCTGCCCGCCTCCATTCGCAAGAACTTCGACTGGGTGTCCTTCGATCCTCGTGGTGTCGGGTTGAGCGAACCGAAACTCGCCGGGTGCACACCCGGCCCTCAGGATCTCCCGCCGCTCACCGGACCCGTGGATTGGGACGCCCACTGGACGAAGGTCGAGGCTACTGACGGTGCCGCGGCTGCGGCCTGCTTCGATGCCAACCCCGATGCTGCCCCCTACCTGGGCACCTGGCAGGTCGTGCGCGACATGGACGCGCTGAGGGCATCGCTGCGATACGACCGGTGGAACTACTGGGGCATGAGTTACGGCACGCGACTAGGCAATACCTATGCCCGCACCTTTCCCGACAAGCTCCGCGCCTTCATCGAAGATGGCGCTGTCATGGCGAACGAGAGCATCACGCACTTTGGGTCAACGACCCCGGCGGGGGACTACCTTGCTGTTCAGATCTACGCCTCCATCATGGGCAAGGACCAGGCGCGGAAGCAACGCGTCATCTTGTCCTACTTCAACGACGATGGTGACGCCCAATACAACCGCTTCCGCTGGTCGACGGGAACCAACGCACTTCTTCGAGAGCCATCAAACTACCCACTCGTCAAGTCATCCATCGACAGCGTCTACGCCGCCCTAGTCTCGGGAGCACCCGATAGTGATCAGCGCGCGCGTCGAGCGATGCGCCGACTGGAGCGCCTCACCGCCGATCCACAGAGCGACGCCTTCCTCAACAGTTTCATCAACTGCGCTGATATGCACGACCGACCCACCCCCGCCCAACTGGCCGCAATGTCCCGGCAGGCCGAACAGGACTACGGCACCGCCTACGGCTATCAGGTTTTCCGAGCGTCCGTGTGCCTGGGACTTCCGTCTGGGTACTCGCCTTCCAGCGAGAACGGCGACACCCCCGTCTCCCTGGCGAATCGCGCTCTCTTCATCCTCGCAACCGGAGATGCCGGAACCCCATGGGCATGGGGTCGCAGCCTGGCCAACACCTATACCAACTCCCGCACTGTGACCCTCAACAGCACCATTCATGTGAGTCTCTTCTTCACTCCATCAACCTGCGTGAATGATGCAGGCGAGCGGTACCTGCTTACCCTGCAACTCCCGCGCACCGACCTTTACTGTCCCTTCGTCAAGAGCCCCGCGCCCTGAGTTAGCGCACTCCTCGCGCCGTCCACGCGGCCACCAGCAGCAGCGGTCCACGTCCCGGCGAGCCTTCCGGGATCTTCTCAGGGGGCCGTCGCGGGTCCGTTGAAGAGCTTCGGCTGTACCGGGGCCGCAACGCCGACGAAGATGACGATGCCATCACCACCCGGATTGCCGCCCGCTGTGTCGATCGCCCCTGATGGCTTCCAGTTGTTGGTCACCCACAAATTGCCCGCCGCGTCGACTTCCGCCGCAGTCGTACGCATCAGCGGCTTGAACACCTTGGGCATGCCCTTGCCGTAGAGCGGATCACCGTTGCGCAGGAGGACTTGCGCACCGCCCGACGGGAGCGTGTAGCCGGTCGCCGGCGTGAACGCGTCGCCCGGGCTCATGCCGGCCGGGCACGCGCTCGCGGTGAACCCACACAGATGCGAAACGCCGTACTTCGTATCGACCTGCGTCACCCCACCGAAGTTCGCGACCCACAGACTGCCCGAGGAGTCCACCGTGACGCCCCACGGACCATTCACGCCACCGCCAGAGAAACCACCGAGCGAATTGCCATTCGGATCGAAGGCGTACACCGCGTCGTCGGCTCCCCCCGCGACCCAGGCGTTTCCGTCCTGATCGACCGCCACGCCCTTCGGATTGGCCGCGGAGCCGACCGTCGCGGTCACGATCTTCTGCACGCCTGACGCCGTGTAGCGCAACTTAGACACCGTTGACGTGCCGGTGTAGCTCACCCACGCATCACCGTTGGCGTCCAGGCGAATGTCGAATGGCTCGGTGTTGCTGTCGTCGTATGCCGGGTAGGTCGTCGCCGGGTCGCCGTTGGGAAGCACCTGCACGATGTTGTTTCCATAGGAAGCGAGCCAGATGTTGCCGTTCGCGTCCGAAACCGTGCCCTGCGTGCGGTAGAGCGAGCTGGTGTAGCCGTACGGCCCGGAGATCGCCTTTCCGGTGCCGTCGAATAGGGAGACGCTCCCGCCGGGGGTTGTGCCGTCCGTCGTCGGCAGCAGAGAACCCCAGCCGAAATTGCCGGCCCAGAGTCGGCCCGATGGATCGAACCCGAGACCGAAGCCCTGGCCAAGAATTCCGCCGCCGGTCACCGGCGAGGCGACCGCGCCGTTTGTCCCGTTGGCCGGCGAGCCGTTCGGCTGCAACACGATGATGC
>CAINGG010000452.1 GCA_903848435.1 uncultured Actinomycetes bacterium
CCGGTCGGCCTGCAACTGGTTGGTCCAGCCCACGGCGACGCCCTCGCCATGAGGGGCGCTCGGGCCTACGAGACAGTCCGCCCCGTGGCGCGCCCCGCGCTGTGACGGACACCTGAGCATCAGCTCGGTCACGGACGGGTCTAGCCTGACCATTAGCAGTGACCTTTTGACATCCTCGAGGTCGCACAGGTCAAGGGAGGCGCCACATGGTGCGCAGGGGCATCGTTGCGGCTACGGCCGCTGCCCTCGTGCTCTCCGGTTGCGGTGGCTCCATTGCCGTCGAACTCCGTGCCACCACACAGGCACCTCAACCCGCAGCTACCCAGGCAGCAGCGCCGGTCACGCCGGCGGCCCCGGCACCTCCCCCTCAGGCCGACAGCGTGCACTTCACCGTCAAGGCCAAGGGTGACTTGAAGCCCGCGAAGGCCCTGCCGCCCGGCACGAAGGTCACTGTCGAGGACGTGCCCAAGGGATCGGTCATCGAGTTCAGCGAGATGTCGATGACCGGGACTCCGATCGTTGTCGAATCAGTAACGGCGTCAAAGCCTAGTTGGCGCACGAGTGCCCTACCTCCCTCGACGGACTTCCAGATCAGCGTGCAAGCACCTGACGGATCCGAGCAGGTCACACAGTTCACGACCAAGGGCGCGGGCGAACGCGCCACTGCCAGCATCACTCCCGCCGAGGGAACTTACGGCGTGGGTATGCCCATCGTGATCGAGTTCGCCACGTCCGTGAAGTCCCGCAAGGCCATCGAAGAGAACCTGGAGGTGAGCACATCACGCGACATTGGTGAGGCCTCCTGGTTCTGGCCGGACTCCGACACCGTGATGTTCCGACCCAAGGAGTACTGGCCCGCGCGTACGACGGTGCGGGTCTCGGCCAACCTGTCCGATGTCGAGGTCTACCCAGGCGTGTGGGGCAAGAACGAGAGCACCCAATTCCGCATCGGTGCCGAAGTCATCATGAAGGCCTCGCTCACCGACTACACCCTCAAGTACTACAAGGATGGCAAGAAGATCCAGACCTTCGCGATCTCTGGCGGCAAACCCGGCTGGGAGACGTTGAACGGCGTCAAGATCGTGCACGAGGCTTACACCATGAAGCGCATGATCAACAACGCTCCCGGTGCCGGCTACGACGTGCAGGTGCCCTACGCCATGCGACTGACTTATTCAGGTGAGTTTATGCATGCCGCACCGTGGAATGGAGTCATCGGCTACGCCAATACCAGCCACGGCTGCACCAACATGTTCTACGACGATGCCGTCTGGATGTACAACCACACCACGTGGGGCGACGTCGTCGACTTCACGGGCGGAGCTGCAGGGTCAGTGACCTTCGGTGACGGTCTCGGTGGCGTCTGGACGGTGCCCTGGAACGAGTGGACCGCCGGATCTGAACTTTACGCGAGGGACTCCACGAAAGTCTGAGTCGCGCGCTACTCGATCGGTGTGACGCTCTTGTCTAGCTCCACCAGTTGCCCGTCTCGCACCTTGTATTGGACGGTCACCCGCAGATCGGGGCAGCACTGAGGCCCGTTGCCCGAAAACGCCCCACCGGTGACATGGATGCGGCTGCCTCGGATCTTGAGCGACTCGAATTGGTCCATGTCGAGTGCTGTGATGAGCTGATCGGGGACCGGCCCGGCAAGGAAGACCGACAGGAACTGCTCCTGAACTCCGTCAGTCCCACGTGCACATGTCCACGCCACCGCGCCGTCGGTCACCTTCACAGATTGCTCGATGCGGCCGATGTATCCGACGACGGACTTGTGAGGCCGGGGTGTTAGAGCCTCGTCACACTTGCGCGTGTCGAGGAAGCGATCCATGTAGGCGCGCCACATCGTGGATGTCTCGCACCACTGATCCTTCATGAGGTCTTTCACGACCACCCACCGTCCACCCGAAGCAAGCACGGCGGGAGCGACCATGCCGCACTCCACCGGCCCGAGCATCGCGACATCACCCCATGAGCCGGCACTCTTGTGCACGAGCCACGGGTAGGGATCACCGGGAAGGCCTGCGCATTCCGCATCCGCGCGCGGGGCGTACCAGAGGATCACCCACGTGGGATCGCGATCGAACTGACGCGGCCTGCCATAGCACTGCCACTTGTCGGCGGTACCTGGATGCCCCACATCAGCCCACACTTGCTGCCACTTGCTCTCGCTGACTTCACTCGTTGCCAACGTGTCGGCAGCGGACGCTGGGCTGACGGCGCCGGCCAGAGAGGCGAGGAAAGCGGTTACGGCAAAAAGGACACCCACACCACGCCGCCGGTTCCCCATGGGGACAGGCTAGGAGAACCACCGGCCCGTGTCTCAGGGAAGGCGATACAGATCCTTACTGCGCCATATCCACGAAACGCGAATAGTGGCCCTGGAACGCGACCGTAATGGTCGACGTAGGACCGTTGCGATGCTTGGCCACGATGAAGTCTGCTTCGCCCGCGCGCGGTGACTCGCGCTCGTAGGCATCTTCGCGGTGCAGCAGGATGACCATGTCCGCATCCTGCTCCAAGCTGCCGCTTTCGCGAAGGTCAGCGAGGAGCGGACGCTTGTCGGTGCGCTGCTCCGGACCACGGTTAAGCTGGCTGACCGCGATGACCGGGACGTCGAGTTCCTTGGCCAGCAGTTTCAAGGAGCGAGAGAAGTCGGACACCTCTTGCTGGCGACTCTCGACTCGCTTGCCGCTGGTCATGAGCTGGAGGTAGTCGACCACGACAAGCCGCAGGTCATGTCGCTGCTTGAGTCGACGGCACTTAGCCCGGATCTCCATCATCGTCAGGTTGGGCGAGTCGTCAATGAAGAGCGGCGCATCACTGACGGAGCCCATCTTGCCGGCGAGCTTGGTCCAGTCGTTGTCGCTCATATTGCCGCTGCGCATGTGGTGCAAGGCAACCTGCGCCTCGGCGGACAGCAGGCGCATGAGGATCTCGTTGCGCCCCATCTCGAGCGAAAAGATGACGCTCGTCAATCCGTGGCGGATGCTGGCTGATCGCGCAATATCCACAGCAAGGGTCGATTTGCCGAGCGCCGGCCTGGCCGCAATGATCACGAGCTGCCCGGGATGAAGGCCGTTAGTGAGCGAGTCCAGATCGGTGAAGCCGGTGGGGACACCGACCATCTCGCCACCACGGTTGGCGATGGCCTCGATCTCGGTGAGCGCACCGTCCATGAGCTCACGCAGCGGCAGGTAGTCCTCCGCCGAACGGCGTTCGGTGACCTCGTAGACCTCTGCCTGCGCGCGGTCGACCACGTCATCGACATCGCCCTCGCCGGTGTAGCCCATCTGCACGATGCGCGTGCCGGCTTCGACGAGTCGGCGCAGGATGGCGCGCTCCTTGACGATGCGCGCGTAGTAGCCGGCATTGGCAGCGGTCGGCACCAGCGAGACAAGCGTGTGGAGGTAGGACGCGCCGCCGATGCGCCCGATCTCGCCCGTGCGCGTCAGCTCGGCAGCCACGGTGACGGCGTCGGCCGGCTCGCCACGGCCGTAGATATCGATGATGGCGTCGTAGATGGTGGCGTGCGCCGGTCGATAGAAGTCGCCGACGCGCAGGTCTTCGACTACGTCGGCGATGGCGTCCTTGCTCAGCATCATCGCGCCGAGGACAGACTGCTCCGCTGCGACATCCTGCGGTGGCGTGCGATCGCTCGGAGGACCCTCGTCGTAGGGGACGGGGAGCTCGGAGACGCTCACGCCACCTCCCTCGTTGGGCTCACCCGATCTGGATACCAGGGGGGTCCGACAGAGCCTGGATCCTGGCTCTGCCGCGACCTCCGGCGAGGAACCTAGGGGCCTCGAGGACCCCCTGTCGACGACCCCTGTGGGTAGACCTGTGGATAGTCGGGGGGAATCGCCGGTCGACCCGTTCACAGCCTGGGGACAGACTGGGGAGGGGCCAAGTTTCTTGGCTCACAAACCCCTTCTGACGTGGGGTTTCTTTGTCCCCTCCCTGTGGACAAAAAGTTCTTGGCGCTAGTCCGCCTCGCGGCCGAGGTCCGCGGCCAGGCGGCGCCCCAGGGCGTTCATGAGGTCCACCGGATGGTCGTCA
>CAINGG010000453.1 GCA_903848435.1 uncultured Actinomycetes bacterium
CCATCGACTGGCTGGCGGCCTTGATCCTGGCGCGCCTCGTGCTGCCCGGCGTCACCTTCGGCTCGGGGACCTTCGCCCTGGTCACGCTCGGCATCTTCTTCGTCGAGATCGTCATCCTCACGTGGCTCACGGCCTCGTCGTTCGGTCAGCGGCTCGTGGGCATCGCTGTGGTCGGCATCGACGGCCAGCGGCTGGGGCTGTGGCGCATCATCATTCGCACGCTGATGATCTGCCTGGTGATCCCGGCCCTGGTCTACGACTCCCGCGGCCGCGGCCTGCAGGACATCGTGGCGCGGTCGGTGGTCGTCATGCGTAGCACCGTGCCAGGCCTCGGCCGCTAGCTAGCCGCGCCCTCCCCCCTCCGCGAGTGTGCAGATGTGCCGAGGCCCTATGAGGGGACTCCGCCGCACACGCGCACACTCGGCGTCGAAAGGGCCTCGGTCGTTAGCCGCGCATCGACTTGGGGATCTTGCCGCCCTTCGGCATCGGGCCCTTGGGAATGGGCACGGGTGCCTCGCGTGCGGACAGCGCATCGAGCCGTCGACGGATGTCGTTGACTTCGGCGGGGCGCAGGGAGCGAGGTAGGCGCGTCAATTCCTTCTGCAGCTTGCCGATGCGGACCTGGTCGTCCTCGACACCCACCTGGATCTCGTAGATCGGGACCTCGGGCAGCCAGCGAGCCGTCTTCTTGCGCTCATTGGCGAGCATGTGCTGCACCCGCGTGGTCGGGCCCTCGGCGACGAGGACCACGCCGCAGCGGCCGACGACACGGGAGACGATGTCGGAGTTGCGCGTGACGGCGACGGCGGGGGTGACGCTCCAATTGCCGCGCATCTGCTGGATGACGGCGGGCGCCGCACCGGGCTGGCCCTCGATGCGGTTGTACGCCGCCTTCATGGCGCGCCGGCTGAACCAGAAGACGGCGGCGAGGAGGCCGAGCGGGAGCGCGACCAGCAGGGCGGTCAGCCAGTTGACGATGAGGGTGACCGGCGCCGCGACGATGGCCGTGACGCCCACGAAGATGCCCAGCATCTCCAGGCCCACCCATCGGTAGGCCTCCTTGGTCATCCGGTAGTTCTCGCGGATGCTCCCCAGGCGGGCGGCGAAGGCGGCGCCGCGCTTCTTCTTGGGCTTGGTCCCCGGGGTGTTCGTCGACATGGCTTGACTCTAGCCGCGGGCTACATGCCGGTCGGTGGCACCACGGTCACCGGGGTGCCGGGGCGAATGGTGCCCGGCCGCTCCACCCATCCGGTGATGCCGCGAAGGCCCATGGCCGCCTTGGGGAAGTGCTCCGCGCGTGTGCCATAGCGGTCGCCGACCAGGCCGCCTGCGATCGTGCAGGGGGTGTTGAGGCCGCCGGTGAGGATGACGGCGCCGCCGTCGAACACGAGCCGGCTCAGCGGCGCCAGCGACGTGAGGTCGTCGATCCCCTCGGTGCAGATGTTGTCGGCGATGGTGCCGGGCGCGAGCTCGGGCAGTCCGAGGTTGACCGCGATCTCCGCGAGCTCGCCAGCATCGACGATGGAGAGCTGCCGGTGATTGCGGATCTCGGTGCCGCGCGGGAAAACCTGCTTCTGGCGTACGTCGGAACTCATCGTGAGGCCGTGATGGCGATCGCCGACGGGGCCGCCCCAATCGAGCACGAGCTCATCGACGCGTTGCGGCGCATCAGCTCCCGGCGGCCACACGTGCACGGCGACGACGCGGGGGCTCACGGCGCGCCCCGCCGGGCCGCAACGGCCTCGGCGTACAGCCGCCCTGCGCGGTAGCTCGAGCGCACGAGAGGCCCGCTCATGACGCCGGCGAACCCGATCTCGCGTGCGCGGTCGGCCCACGCGATGAAGTCGTCCGGGGCCACCCAGCGCTCGACGGGGTGATGCCGCGGCGTGGGTCGGAGGTACTGCGTGATCGTGATGAGGTCGCAGCCCGCGGCGTGGAGGTCGATGAGCGCCGCATCGACCTCATCGTCGGTCTCGCCGAGGCCCAGGATGAGGTTGCTCTTGGTCACCAGGCCCGCAGCGCGTGCCTGGGTGATGACATCGAGCGAGCGCTCATAGGTGAACGCCGGGCGGACCCGCTTGAAGACCCGCGGCACGGTCTCGAGGTTGTGGGCGAGCACGCTCGGCTCCGACGCGAAAACCTCGGCGAGGAGTTCGGGCTTGCCGCTGAAGTCGGGGATGAGCACCTCGGTGCCGCAGTCGGGGTTGAGCTCGTGGATCTGGTGGATGGTCTCGGCGTAGAGCCATGCGCCCTCGTCAGCGAGATCGTCGCGAGCGACACCGGTGACGGTGGCGTAGCGCAACTGCATCGCCTGCACGGACTCGGCGACTCGACGCGGCTCATCGCGATCGAGGGGAGCGGGCTTGCCGGTATCGATCTGGCAGAAGTCACAGCGTCGCGTGCACTGCTCGCCGCCGATGAGGAACGTCGCCTCGCGGTCCTCCCAGCACTCGTAGATGTTGGGGCAACCGGCCTCCTGGCACACGGTGTGCAGGCCTTCGCGCTCGACGAGGGCGCGGATCGCGGTGTACTCGGGGCCGGTGCGCAACCGGGTCTTGATCCACTCGGGCTTGCGCTCGATCGGCGTCTCGGAGTTGCGCACCTCGAGGCGCAGCAGCTTGCGCTCGGTCATGCGGGGCTTCCCACGGGCGTGAGCGCCTCGATCATGCGAGTCTCGACGACCGGCAGCATCTCGGCGACCGTGACGTCGCGGCCGAGTTCGCGCGACAGGCTCGTGACTCCGGCGTCGCGAATGCCGCACGGCACGATTCGGTCGAAGGCTCCCATGTCGCAGTCGCAGTTGAGAGCGAAGCCGTGGAGCGTGACGCCGCGAGCCACGCGTACGCCGATCGCTGCCACCTTGCGGTCGGGGCCCCTGTCGTCGGCCAGCACCCACACGCCGCTGCGTCCATCGACGCGCGCGGTAGTGACGCCGACATCCGCGCATGCGGCGATGAGCCCGGCCTCCAGCCGTCGCACATGGCCCACAACGTCCAGCGGCATGGGCAGGCGCACGATGGGGTAGCCGACGAGCTGGCCGGGCCCGTGCCAGGTGATCTTGCCGCCGCGGTCGACGTCGACGACGGGCGTGCCGTCCGTCGGACGCTCGAACGGCTCGGTGCGACGTCCGGCTGTGTAGACCGGATCGTGCTCCAGCAGCAGCAGGGTGTCGGACGCATCGCCGCAGGCCACCTGCTCGTGCACGCGGCGCTGCAGATCCCACCCTTCGGTGTAGTCCACCGGGCCCGGGCCAAGGCGCGTCACCGTGAGCACGGACTCAGCGTAGTCGGCCCTGGGAGTGGCCTCACTTCTGTTAGCGTCAGCGCCGTCTCGCTGACCGCGGCATGAGGGGATGGGCCATGGGACCGCTCTCATCGTGGGCCATCCGACGGCCGATTCTCGCGCTGCTCGCCTGGGTGATCGCGATCGGCGCTGCCGGTTTTTTCGCCCTGACCCTCGATGGCAAGTTCAACGACTCCTTCTCACTGCCCAATACGCAGTCGGCCCTGGCGCAGAACTTCCTCGAAGAGGTCAATCCGGCGGATGCCAACTCCAACAGCGCCTCGGTGGTCTGGTCCACCTCCTCGGGAAGCGTCGAGGACGAGGCGGTCAAGACCCAGGTCGACACCCTGCTCACCAAGGTCGCGGGCGTCCAGGGAGTCACCTGCGTCACCTCGCCCTACGGCAAGACCTACGGATCCGCCTGTCCAAAGCCCAAGACCGGCAAGATTCCCTTCCCGCCGGGCACCCCGAAGGACTTCGAGAAGCAGATAGAGGAAGCCCTGAAGAACGGCACCACCGACGTGACGTTCCCCGAGGGCACGCCGCAGTCGATCCAGGATTCGCTGCTGAAGCTGCTCCGGGCCAACAAGGCCGCGAAGGAAGCCACATCCACCATCAGCAAGGATGGCACGGTCGCCTACGCCACGGTCACCTTCACGGGTGCTGGTCCGGCCGTCGCCAATGCCGCGCAGGCGGAGCAGTTCGTCTCCGTCGTGCAGGCGGCCAACACGTCGAGCCTCCAGGTGGGCGCGACGGGCCAGATCCTCACGGCCGCGCAGGATGCCCCGGGATCCAGCGAGGGCGTCGGCATCCTGGTGGCGATCGTGATCCTGATCATCCTCTTCGGCAGCCTCATCGCTGCCGGCTTGCCGATCGTGGTCGCCGTTGTCGGCCTGGTCGTCGGGCAGTTGCTGATCCTGGTGATCGCGCGCTTCCTCGATGTCGCGTCGTTCGCCCCCCAGCTCGCTTCGATGATCGGGCTCGGCGTCGGCATCGACTACTCGCTCTTCATCCTCAATCGCTATCGCCAGGATGTCTTGGCGGGCAAGGACCCCAAGGAAGCCATCGGTATCGCCGTGCGCACGGCTGGCCGTGCGGTGCTCTTCGCGGGGAGCACGGTCATCGTGGCCCTGCTGGGCCTGTTCGTGCTGGGTGTGACGTTCTTCTACGGGCTGGCTATCGCGGCGGCCACCACCGTGCTGGTGGTGCTCCTCGCCGCGCTCATCCTCCTGCCCGCGATCGTCAGCCTGCTGGG